>SWDL01000248.1 GCA_005116795.1 Nitrospira sp.
CCGGAGGCGCCTCGCGATGGCCCGGAGTGCGAGCCTCTTCGATCAGCGCCTGCGCGTCGGATTCCAGACCCGGTCGATTCTCCGGCGAGCTGCGGAGCAGCGCCTCGATCAGCTTCTGCTTGCCGAGCCGGAAATGACGGGGTATGCGTCCGTGGGCGAGACGATGCAGCCGGCTCACCGGCAACTGTGCCATCAGTGTTTCAAGTTCGTCGGTGGTCATCTTTTGGACGTGATTCGTGAAGCGTGATGCGCAAGAAAGTGAAGAAGATGATCGGTCCGGGATATCCGAAGATGTTTCTCTCCATCGCTTCACGCTTCACGAGCGACGCTTCACGAATCACGGCAGTTCTTCCAAGACGCCGCGGCGCATGAGTTTGATCGCGTTCGCAGCGGCATCGGCCAGGGTCGGGTGCGTGGCTTTGAGCAGGTGCAACTGCGATAGGTATTCAATGGTCCTCGACATCAGACGGAAGATGTCGCCTTCCGCCATGGTCGTGGTCCGGGCCAGCCCTATCCAAGTCAGGTGCGGGTCGGCCACCCACCGTTCCGGGACCCCCGCCACGTCGGCCCGTAACAGCGGTGGCTCTTCGTGGGGCGCCAGGGACTCCGCCAGGCGGCGGACCTGCCAGAGCAGGGAGGTCAGGCCGTTGCCGGCGCGAGGGAAGGCGCCGGGCCGGTCGTCATCGTGCGCGATGCTGGCCATGATGCCGGCGAGCACGTGCGGATCGGCGCCGACGAAGGCCTCCGCCCGAATCAATTCGGTGATCAGCAGGGAGTGATCGATTCGGATGAGCCGGGCCCATTCGCCTTCGGCCGTCAGCCGGCAGGTCGGGGTGAGATAGCCGAACTGCTGCAACACGTCCGCCCGCCCCTGGAATCGATGCCACAAACCGGTGCGTAGCGCCTGAATCGTTTTTTGTTGTCGATGGATGTCCTGCCGCACCCGCAAGGCTTTCGCGTGATCTTTGTGACAGGCGGATTTTGACGGGCAGGTCGGGCAGGGAAACTCCTCGGTCAAGACCGCGCCGAGCTCGCTGCGTTCGGGCTCCTCCTGCGTCAGGATCGGCAAGGGGTTCAGCCGGACGGGGAGATCCGTGAGCTGAGCGGCCAATTGTTGCAACGATTCCGGCGTGCACCAGGGAAATCGCGGAAATTCCGCGACGGGGAAGGTCTGGTCGTAGATGTGCGTCACGAGGGTCGCCGGACATTCCGTGATCGCGCCGTCGGGCCGGAGGAGCGTCACCATGGGGTTGCGTTGTCCGCGGCTCCGGTAATACCGCAGCACCACGCCGCGTCCACGGGCCAGGCCCACCACCCGTCCCGTCGCGAGAAACTGCAAGCGGGCGGTGAGCTCGGGCGGCTCGCGTCGAATGGCCTGGACGCGCTGGGACTTCTGCCGCCGGGCCGCATCGAAGACCTGCCACTGGGTGATCCAGTCGGTGCAGACGCGCGGGCCATAGGGGGCCATCTGCGTCTGCAGACCGTCGAGCTGGCTCTCCAGCGCCTCCGCGCGCCGATTGAGCTGAAACTGCGCAAAACTCTTCGCCAGGATCGCGTGAATCTGATCGAGCGGATGCGCTTTCAGGAGATTCAGCACCATCGGATAGGTCACGACGAACTGGCTGTCCAACCCTTCCGGCTGTCCGGTGAGCCCGCGCGTGATCACGTTCAGATCGATGTAGGGTGAAGGCGTGACCACGGCAAAGCCGACATAGTCTTTTCCGCGGCGGCCGGCCCGGCCGGACAACTGCTGCACCTCGCCGATGGAGAAATCCGTGAATTCGCGGGTTTTCCGGACGCTGGACTGCGTCAAGACGACAGTCCGGGCCGGAAAATCGACGCCCGCGGCCAGGGTCGTGGTGGCGAAGACGGCGTCGAGGCAGCCTTGCCGCATCAGTTCTTCAATCGCGATCTTCCACGAGGGCAGATGGCCGGCATGATGGGCGGCCACGCCCACCCGTTGCACCACGGGAATGAGCGGATGCTCGGCCACGCTGGGGTAGTGGGTGATCACGTCCTGCAGGACGGCGGCGATCCGCTCCTGCCGGACGGGCGGCAGCGTCGCGGGGCCCTGCTCGAAGGTCTGCATGGCGTCATCGCAGGCCCGACGAGACGTCAGAAACACAATGGCCGGAGTGAGGGATCGCGCGCGAAGGGACTGGATCAGATCAACCGGGTGAATCGAAGGGGGCATGCAGCTTCATTCCTTTGGAGATGACCACGAGGCCCGTTTCCGTGACCGTAAAGCGTTTCACGTCGGCATCCAGGTCATAGCCGATCTCGGTTTTCGGGGGAATGACCACGTCCTTGTCGATGATCGCCCGCCGAATCTGCGCCCGTTCCCCGATGACCACGTTTTCCATCACGATGGATTCACGGACCTCCGCATGATCCTGCACGATCACATTGGGCGAGAGCACGGAGTTCTGCACGCGACCGCCGGAGATGATGCAGCCGCCGCAGACGACCGAATCGAGCGCGACTCCCATTCGGCCCCCTTCATACTGGTCCTGGGCGAAGACGAATTTGGCGGGAGGAAATTGCCCCTGGTAGGTGCGGATCGGCCACGTCTGGTCGTACAGATTGAACTGAGGGTCCACCGCGACCAGATCCATGTTGGCTTCCCAATAGGCGTCCAGGGTGCCGATATCCCGCCAGTACTTGACGGCTTTCCGGTTCTGGTCCTCGAACTTGAACGCGTAGACCCGGCTCTCATTGATCATGCGGGGAATGATGTTGCGACCGAAATCGTGCAGACTGTCTTCCGTGGCATCCTGCACCAGGAATTCGCGCAACACGGAGGTTCTGAACAGGTAGATCCCCATCGAGACGAAGGCGTGGGCTGGATCGGTCGGAAGCGGAAAGGGATGGGAGGGTTTTTCCTCGAAGCGGAGGATCTGACACTCCTCGTTGACCTCGATGACCCCGAACCGGCCGGCCTCGGAGAGCGGAAACTCGATGGCGCCGACGACCGCATCCGCCTGCTTGGACAGCGCGAAATCACACATCTCCGAATAGTTCATCTTGTAGATATGGTCTCCGGCCAGCACGAGCAGGTAGTCGGCGCGCTCGTTCTCGACCAGGAAAAAGTTCTGGTAGACGGCGTCGGCCGTGCCCCGATACCATTCTTCGCTGATGCGTTGTTGGGGGGGGATGGACGCAATGGATTCGCCGAGCTCCGGATTCAGAATGTTCCATCCGATCCGGATGTGGCGGTCGAGCGAGTGGGATTTGTATTGGATCAGGACGGCAATCTTTCTGACGCCGGAATTGATGCAGTTGCTGAGCGTGAAGTCGATGATCCGGTACTTTCCGCCGAAGGGAACCGCCGGCTTCGCGCGGTGCTGTGTCAGGGGGAACAGGCGTTCGCCTTTGCCGCCGGCGAGGATCATGGCCAGGACGTTCTTCATCGCGGGGGAATTGTAGCAGGAAGGAGGGGGAATAGGAAGGAAAGCCATGAGTCGTTGACAGGGCCGCGTGGAGTGAGGATACTAGGCTCACATGGCCCGGGCTTACGCGGTGCGCCGGAGCCGGCTGCCTTACTTCGAGAGGAGAGAAGACATGGCCAAACAATCGACGACCCGGGCGTCCCGCCGCGCGAAGGTTCCAGGGGCGCGACCCCCCCGAGCGGGCGGACTCAACGATCTTCTCTGGCGGGTCGATCGGCTCGAGCGGCAGGTCATGCGCCTGTCTGAACTGGTTCGGGCGCATGCCGAAGATGAGGACCGCCTGGTCAGAATCGTCGCCCAGGATCACGATGCCTTGCGGCGCGAGCTGCTCGAGAGGGACGGCGATGGGGGACCGGTCCCGGGGCCATCCCGCTTGAAGCCGGGCAGGGACAAGGTCGGTCTCATCCGCTAGGAGACGCGCGTGACCACGTGATGCGTGAGCCGCGAGAATCGTCTTGAGTTTGGCGTTCACCACGTGACGCGGCGCCCGTCACTGTTCTTGACCGACCATGGAGTGGATTGTTGAGCTGACCG
>SWDL01000249.1 GCA_005116795.1 Nitrospira sp.
GCGCGTACATATAGGCATAGAGGGCCCGCAGGTTCGCAAAGCGCTGCCACAAGTCCCCGGGCATCTTGTCCAGCAACGCGCGCTTCCCATGAACCACTTCATCATGGGACAGCACCAGCACGAAATTCTCGCTGAACGCGTAGAGGAGCCCAAACGTAATATGGTGCTGGTGAAACCGTCGATGCACGGGCTCTCGCGAAAAATACAGCAGCATGTCGTGCATCCAGCCCATGTTCCATTTCAAGCTGAAGCCGAGCCCCCCGACGAAGGTGGGGCGCGACACGCCGGCCCATGCCGTCGATTCTTCCGCAATGGTCAGCACACCTGGGTGCTCACGGTGCACCACCACATTGAACTCCTTGAGGAACTCGACCGCCTCCAGATTCTCGTTGCCCCCGTACTGATTCGGCACCCACTCACCGGCCTTCCGAGCGTAGTCGAGGTACAGGATGGAGGCCACCGCATCGACGCGCAACCCGTCGATATGATAGCGGTCGAGCCAGAACAGCGCGCTGTTCAGGAGAAAATTGCGCACCTCAGGACGACCGAAGTTGAAGATGCGGGAGTGCCATTCCGGATGGTAGCCCTGCCGGGGATCGGCGTGATCATACAGATGGGAGCCGTCGAACCAGGAAAGCCCATGCGGATCGTCCGGAAAATGCGAAGGGACCCAGTCCAGAATCACCCCGAGGCCTGCGCGATGGCAGGCATCGACAAACGCCATGAAGTCGTGTGGGGTCCCGAACCGGCTGGTCGGCGCAAAATAGCCGAGGGTCTGATATCCCCACGAGCCATCGAACGGATGCTCCGTGATGGGCATGAGCTCAAGATGGGTGTACCCGAGGTCTGTGACATAAGGAATGAGTTTCTCGGCAAGTTCACGATAGGTCAGCCACCGGTTCCCCTCCTCCGGCACACGCATCCACGAGCCAAGATGGACTTCATAGACGGCCAGCGGGGCGCGTAACGGGTCTCGCCGCGTCCGCTCTTCCATCCACCACTGATCTCCCCATTGATACCCGGATACAGAATAGATCACCGATCCGGTCTTCGGACGCACCTCAGCGGCAAAGGCATAGGGATCGGCCTTGAGCAGGGGAACATCCTGATCACGAACCCGGAGTTCATACTTGTAGATCTCACCGGGGCCGATATCCGGAATGAACAATTCCCAGAGACCGGTCGCGCCCCGATTCCGCATCTGGTGCCGTCGGCCGTCCCATCCGTTGAAATTACCGACCACGCTCACGCGGATCGCGTTGGGAGCCCACAGGGCAAACCGAACCCCCGTGATCCCGTGCCTCGAGTAGAGATGCGCCCCCAGCAGCTCATAGGTTCGGTAATGACGCCCTTCGGTAAACAGGTGAAGATCGAAATCCCTGATGAACGGGGCGAACGCATAGGGATCATGCCGCTCCGTGATGCCGCCCCATCGATCCCGCACACGAAGCCGATACCGCGACGGGTCGAAGGCCTGCCGGATGGTCGCCTCAAAGAGTCCTGCTTCATGCACCTTCATCATCGGGAGCGCTTTGTCATTCGCCTGATCCAGCAGGACTGTCGCCTCCTCCGCCTCCGGCAACAAGGCACGGACGATCGTCAGGGTCGTTCCCTGCTCGTTGAGCGGATGCGGCCCCAACAGCGTGAATGGATCCCAATGCTCCGCCCGAATCAGCCGTTCCATGTCATGACTGGAGAGTGACATACCCAGGCACTGTATCCCATTTACTCCCCGCTCGCAACGCAGATGCGGGTGCGTACGTACTGGGGCGCGGCGATCAGCTTCCCAGACGACGCGATCCTCCTTATCCACTCCACGTCCACGCCCATGCTGGACGCACCAACAGAAGGGCCCGCTGATCGGATGATCAGCGGGCCCTTCGAGAGCAACGACCGCGTCTCTCGTCACTTCACGAGGTGCAGTCCTCCCTGGAGGCGGCCATCCGCCTCGCGAGATTCCTGAGCCGCGGAGGGTCCGGCAGGTCTCGACATCGTCCGGGGTCTCGAGGAATC
>SWDL01000250.1 GCA_005116795.1 Nitrospira sp.
TCTTGATCCGTTCCAAATCCAGATTTCTGAACTGATTCCATTCGGTCAACAGCAGGAGCGCATCGGCGCCGATCGCGACGTCATACGCCTCCTGACAAGGGATGGCGCCGGGCAAGAGATTGAGCGCGGGGGCCAAGGCCGCGGGATCACACACCTTGAGGGCACATCCTTCCTCCAGGAGGCGCTTCGCAATGGCGATCGCCGGAGACTCCCGGAGGTCGTCGGTGTTGGGCTTGAATGAGAGCCCCAGTATCCCGAATGTTTTCCCTTTCAGGGTGCCCACGGCCGATCTGATTTTCTCGATCATCCGCTCGCGTTGGTGCTCATTGACCTGAGCGGCGGCGCTCGGAATGGTCATGGAAAGTCCCGCCTGCTGACCGGTCCGAATCAGAGCGGCAAGATCCTTCGGAAAGCAGGACCCGCCGAATCCTGGGCCTGCGTGAAGGAACTTTGAGCCGATGCGATGATCAAGGCCCATCCCCTTCGACACAACCTGCACATCCGCCCCCACATGCTCACACAGGTTCGAGACCTCGTTGATGAAGGAGATCTTGGTCGCCAAGAAGGCGTTCGAGGCATACTTGATGATCTCGGCGGTCGGAATGTTCGTGACGACGACCGGGGTCTCGATCAAGTACAGCGGCCGGTACAGATCCCGCATGATCGCCACTGCCTGGTCGCTGTCCGTCCCGATGATCACTCGATTCGGGCGAAGGAAGTCTTCGATCGCGGAGCCTTCCCGAAGAAATTCCGGATTCGAGACGATGTCGAATCGGCAGTCCTCCCCTTGATGGGCCTTGATCACTTCACGGAGTCGCTCGCCGGTCCCGACCGGGACCGTCGACTTTGTCGCGATGACCTTGTAGCCCTTCATGTGCTGGCCGATGCCGCGCCCGACCTGTTCCACGTAGGAGAGGTCGGCCGACCCATCGGCGCGGGAAGGGGTGCCGACGGCGATGAAGATGACCAGCGCTTGCTCGATCGCGTTGCCCACGTCGGTGGTGAAGGTGAGGTGCTTCTCCCGCATGCCCTTCATCACCAGTTCGCTCAGTCCCGGCTCATAGAAGGGGACGTCGCCTTTTTCAAGTGTGGCGATGCGGTCCGCGTCCGTGTCCATGCAGGTCACATTCACGCCGAACTCGGCGAAACAGGCTCCGGTCACGAGGCCGACGTAGCCCGTGCCGATCACACTGATATGCATACGGCCTCCTTAGTCGTTGCGCAAGAGGAAGAGATGGGAGCGGGCTCCCCCGTGTCCACACGGGCTCCTTCGATCTGGACAAAAGTATATCACGCGGGTGCGAAGCGACAAGAAAATTAGAGGAATAGGCCTGAGTGATGGGGATCGAAGCGCCGTCAATTGACTGGCGCTGCTCGACTCCAGTAGAATTTTCCCCTCACGCAGAGCCGGAGGTGAGATGGCGTCGCAGACCAGCGCGATGATGCGCCCCTTAGCCGTCATGATGAGCCGGGACTTTCAGGCCATCCGCGCCGACGCCACGCTGGCGGAAGCGGCGGAGCTGATGCGCGCGGCGCGCGTGGGGGCGCTGCTGGTATCGGCCTCCAATGTTCATGTCGGGGTGGTGAGCGAGCGGGACCTGGTCCGCAAGGCGATGGCGCGCGGAGCGGATCCCAGGCAGGAACGTGTCAGCGCGGTGATGAGTAGCCCCATCATCTCCCTTGAGCTTGACCGGTCCGCCCACGAGGCCTCCGATCTCATGGCTGAAAAGGGCATCAGGCATTTGGTCATCACACACGAGGGCGCCATCGTCGGGATGATTTCCGTCCGTGACTTGCTCCGGTACTTCAAGAACTGGGGCACCCTCTGATCCCTCTTCCGATCCGCTCTCCATGATCTCAGATTTCTTCATGTGTCCCCTGGGGCCAGGCGCCGGCGCGAGTCTGAACAACCAGGCCGGCTGAACGAGAACTTGCCGGTAACGCGATGATACCCCCCGCTTTTTTCGAGAGAGAAGAAAAAGGCAGACAGGCAAAGAGCCTCCTCCGGCGACCGGAGGAGGCTCTTTGAACGACGCATCGAGGAATGGCTTAGTTGCGGACGCCGCTCCAGATCTTGGCGGGGTCGATCGTCTTGTCCGGGGTCAAGGTCTTGGCCTTATCCAGAAGGACCTCCGTCGTTTCAGGATAGGCGGGATCCGAAATGCAGCAATTGTCGACAGGGCAGACCGCCGCGCATTGCGGTTCATCAAAGTGCCCGACGCACTCCGTGCAGCGATCATGGGTGATGACGTAAATGTTGTCACCGACGCCCTGGCCGTCCCCCACGTGATTCCCCTTGTTTTCGGCGTCACCGCGCGTCTCGAAGATGGCTTCGTTTGGGCATTCCGGCAAGCAGGCGCCGCATGAAATACACTCATCGGTAATCAACAGAGCCATAGGTCGAACCTCCTACCAGAATTCTAGTATTGACAAGGCCACGATCCCTGACCATAGTGCATGGTGCAGAGGGTCTTCATTCTAGACTGCGTTTTCTTTTCAAGTCAACATAGGAAAGGGCGAGAAGAAGGCCTAGGATGAGGGTCTATGTGGTTGATCTCTCTGGGTCTTTGGGCCTAGGCGTTGTCCTGAAAGTCATCTGAACGGACGAGTCGAGACGTGGCAGAAACCGGCGCCGCTCCGAAACGCAGTCGTCTCTTCGTGTTGATGGCGGTGACGCTCTTTCTGCTCGTGGGCAGTTGGTTGCTCACCAGGCAGGAAGAGATCGGAACGATCATCGTCAGCTTTCCTAATGGAAGACAGATCGAGACGGAAGCGGCGGATACCCCTGAGAAAATCTTCTTCGGGCTGGCATTTCGCGAGGAGCTGCCCCACGGCGGCGGCATGGTGTACATCTATGAGAAGTCCGACCGTCACCGGATTCAGACGAAGGGATTTACCTTCCCGGTCGATCTTATTTGGGCGGATGAAAGCCGGCATGTGGTCCATGTGCTCGAACAGGTCGCGCCCTGTCCCAAGGACCCCTGTCCATCCTATGGGCCGCCGCCGGACAATGCGCGCTATGTCATTCTCACGGCCAAGGGCTTTGTCGGAGCCGAGCAGGTGACGCCGGGCATGGAGCTCAAGTTTACGCTTCGGATGTAACACCGAGCCGAAATCCTTGTGAGCGAGAAAAGGGAGTCCAGTGACGGAACAGCCATCTGACGTCGGATTGACGAAGGTCGGTCGGGTGGTGGAGATTCCACAGGGGCACTGCAAGGTCGTGACGGTTCACGACAAGCCGCTCGCGGTCTTCAACGTAC
>SWDL01000251.1 GCA_005116795.1 Nitrospira sp.
GATGGAGATGGAGCGGGCCATGCGGCAGGGCATGACGCCCATGTTTGTGGCCGTCGGGCCTGCGGTGGTCGGTCTGCTGGCGGTCGCCGATACGATCAAACCCCACGCCCGCGAGGCCGTGCAGGCCCTGAAGGCGCTCGGCCTTGACGTCGTGATGCTGACCGGCGACAACGCGCGCTCCGCCGCGGCTGTGGCCAAAGAGGTCGGCATCGAGCGGGTGCTCTCCGACGTGCTCCCGGACTTGAAAGCGCGGGAAGTGACTCTCCTGCAAGAAAGCGGCAGACGCGTGGCCATGGTGGGAGACGGGATCAATGACGCGCCGGCGCTGGCGCAAGCCGATGTCGGCATCGCCATCGGCGCCGGCACGGATGTCGCGATGGACACGGCCGACATGACGCTGATCGGGGAGGATTTGCGCGGCATCGTGACCGCCATCGCGCTGAGCCGCGCAACGATGGCGAACGTGAAGCAGAACCTCTTCGCCGCCTTTATCTATAATATCTTGCTGATTCCCGCGGCGGCGCTGGGCTCGCTCAATCCCATCCTGGCGGCCGGGGCCATGGCCCTCTCCTCCGTCAGCGTCGTGAGCAACGCGTTGCGGCTGCGCCGGTTCACTCCGCCCGTTGCTGCGTCACGCTGATCTCCCCTGTTCCCTCCGGCAACAGATGCCGCTCCCGCATCGTGGTCATGACGCAGTGCGCCGTGAGCCGCGAGAGGATCGGCGAGAAATGCACGCTGTCCACGTAGAGCGGACCCGTAACCCCTTGCTGCACCTCCGCACACCAACCGAAATTGCCGGGCCACTCCCCGTTCCGCACCAGGCCGGCCATGCGCGGATAGCCAAACTTGGAGAAGGTGTGCCCGCCAAAGTTGTGCGGCTTGCCTGAGAGATTTGAGGCGTACATCGGCACGGCATGCCAGATGAAGACCGGCATGACCCCATAGGCCTTGGCCACCGCCTCGACCATGGTCTTGTTCCGGCGGTACCGCGCGATGGCCTTCTCGATGATGACAGGGTCGTCGTAGTCCGCCTCCTGCTCCAACTTCATCCCCATCCCGCGGACCGCCGACCAGGACAACCCGACCGCGCCGTTGGATCCCGGCGAGTCGCGGACAGCTTGGACGATCGGCAGATTCTGAATGAGCTCACGCACCAGAAGTTGCGGCCGGCCGTGTTCGTTGCGAATGGCTTGTTCAAAGAGATGGCGCAGCACGTCGCTGAAAGGCGGCTCGTCTCCCACAAAAAAGAATTCATTGAGGCCGTCGAGAAAGATCGCCACGTGTGGCACCCGCCCCTCGGCCAGCAACTTTTCAAACAGCACCCGCTCCAAGCTGGAATAGTACATCCCCCGCCCAAAGTTATACACGCGCACCGGCCGCCCGATGCCGGCTTCGCTCAGTGCGCGTTGTAAATGTGACGCGATGGTCTCCTGATCTGGCACCCCGTAGTTGAACGTCGTGGAGCCCCCGAAAAAGAAGACGTTGAAGTCATCCGGAGAGGGCGGCCATGGCCCCTGCTCGCGCGTGAGACGGAATCCCTGAGGATCGACATTCACAAAGGTGCCGGCATAGGCGCTCTCTTTGAACTGCGTAAAGGGTTCGAAGACATACGGCCGGGACCATGTTTCCTTCAACAACTGTTGCAGCGCGGACTTCTCCCAGCCGGGATAGTACTTCACCACCTGGGCAAATCCGTACTTCTCCGACACAGGATCAGCCGGATGCCGGAGGCCTCTCAGTTCGATCCACTGCTCGCTCATCCACACGATCCCAAGGTGCAGCCCGTTGAGCAGCAGGAAGACGAGACAGAGATCCAGCCAGAGAAGGGCCGCCGTTCGATACCATGGACCGCGCGCGGGGCTCATGCTCTGAGATTCCGTATTCACGGTGTGCGCAAGGTCCTTCGACGGTCAGAATTGGAAGTACAAGAACGGCGACGGGCGATGTTGGACCAGCGTCAGGAGGCAGCCGACGAAGAACAAGGCCAGGAGTCCGGCGGGAACCCGGCCCCACTCATGCCGCATCTCAAAGGTGTTGGGTCCCAGGTGGGTCCAGGCCCCGACGAGCAGCAGCAGACCGACCAGCACGGGATCCTGAACCGCCGGCAGTTCAAACTGGTAGAACCACATGCGCTGGAGAAGAGTCCCGGCCATGTCCAGATCGTCCGACCGGAAGATGGTCCACGCCACGACGACCAGGAGAAATGTGGCCCCTCGCTGCAACAGGCCCGGCAGCCTCGCCCAGTAGTCCTCACCGAGCCGGAAGCCAACCAACAGCAGTCCGTGATAGAGCCCCCAATAGATGAAGGTCCAGTTCGCCCCGTGCCAGATCCCTCCGATCAGCATCGTGAGCAGGACATTCCGTGCCACGAGCCAGGAAGCGACCCGGTTCCCTCCCAGGGGGATGTAGACATAGTCCCGCAGACAGGAAAAGAGGGAGATATGCCAGCGGCGCCAGAAGTCCTGGATGGTGGCGGCTTGATAGGGCGAATTGAAGTTCCGCGGGATCTGCAACCCGAACAGATAGCCAAGCCCGACGGCCATGTCGCTGTATCCGCAGAAATCGAAATACAATTGGTACGTATAGCCGAGCATGCAGAGCCAGACATCCAGCGTCGAGAGCGCGGCATAGTCGGCCAGGGCCGGATCGATGAAGGCAGCGATGGAATCGGCGATGAGCACCTTTTCGATCATCCCGATGGCAAAGAAGGAACAGGCCTTCTGGAAATACCGGAACCGGTCCACGCGGTCGAGCTGATCGAGGTCCTGCTTGATCTCTCGAAAGCGGACGATGGGCCCCGCCACCAATTGCGAGAAGAGCGAGACATAGGAGGCGTACTCCCAGAAGTTCCGGGTCGGCACGATCACGCCCCGATAACTGTCCACGAGATACGAGATGTTATGGAACGTGTAGAATGAGATGCCGATCGGCAGCAGAATCGCCAGCGGTTCCGGGGCAAAGGAGAGCCCGACCCATTGCGCGAGCTGCCCCACGGACTCCAGCCCGAAGTTCACATACTTGAAGAAGACGAGGATCAGCAGGTCGATGGCGATCGGCAGTACGAGACAGAGTGTGCGCCGCCGCGGGTCCGTCCAAGCCAAGAGGCCGCGGCCGGCCCAGTAACTCATCAGCGTGGAGAAGGCCAGGAGCGGACAGAATTGATAGTTCCAGAACCCATAAAAGACGTAGCCGGTCAACGTGAGCCAGACGTACCGCGAGGTGCGGCCCGACAGTCTCCAGAACACCAGATAGGTGATGGGAAGAAAGAAATAGAGGAACGGCAGACTGTTAAACAACATGAGAATCCGCAGGGGCTTCGGCGAATTCGGTCGTGGACGGAGGGGTCTCCCCCTCGTCCGCAGGCGCGAACCAGATGTCAGACTACTTTATCGTGGGTGCAGAGACTGCGCGAGGATTATCACGAAATCGAACGTGTTATGAGGACGACGAAGGAGGAGATCGAGCTAGGGCACGCGACGGGACAGATCGATCACACGGTTTTCTGCGTCCTGCTGCGCCTGGGCGTAGCGGTCGGGCGTGCCGATGTCGGACCAGTAGCCCCGCATGGGAAACCCACGGATCATGTCTCCCCGTTCGAGGGCCCGCACATAGGGATCGATGATCGAGGATTCCTTCCCACGCGGGACATCAGCCAGCACTCGAGGATGCAGGACGTGGACGCCGGCAAACATGCAGAGGGCCGCGGCCTTCACGCCGACCCGCCCTGTTCGATTGATGCGAATCACCTGCTGCATCGCATCGAGCTCCACCGGCCCCCAGGCTTCGGCCTCGGCATCGGCGCGGACGACCATGGTCGCGACAGGATCATGGACTTCATGAAGCCGGATGACTTCGGTGAGATCGACATCCAGCAGGGTGTCCGCATTCATGACCACCACAGGCTGATTCTCGAAAAACGCTTCGGCTTCCTTGATTCCTCCGCCCGTTCCCAAAATGACCGTTTCACGCGAGTAGGTCAGCCGCATCCCGAGCGCAGACCCATCTCCGAGCTCTTGCTCGATCAGGTGCCCAAGGTAGTGCAGATTGATGATCGCCTCGGTGATGCCGTGCTGTTTCAGCAGCAGGAGATTCCAGACGATCAGCGGCCGGCCGGCCACGGGGAGCAACGGCTTCGGGATGGTGTTGGTCAGCGGGCGGAGCCGGGTGCCGAATCCCGCCGCGAGGATCATGGCTCTCATAGGTCGCGTGAAGCGTGAAGCGTCATGCGTGATGCGTCGCTCGTCTCCGGATGCACGCGCTTTCCGCTTACCGCTCCATCCGTATCAGACGTTTCACGCTTCACGCTTCACGTATGACGGTCCTACTGGAGCTCCGGCACATAGGGCGTCAGGTGCTTGCGGAGCGTGGCGAGTTCCGAGTAGCGCTCCAGATTGCGGCGGACGTACCCGAGCACGCGCGGGATATCGGCCAGGAATTTCGGATTCCCCTTCACGCGGTCGATGTAGACGAATCGCCCCGCGGCTTTCAGATTGCGCTGAATGCTGGTGAAGTCGAACACTTGTCGAAAGGCTCGCCGGTCGGACACCTCCAACCCGTACTTGGCGATGCCGTCGAGATAGCGGGCGACAAGCTCATCAATCAATTCCTCTTCTAAGGCGATGTAGGCATCGCGCAGAAGCGAGGCCAAGTCATAGGCAGCCGGACCCATCAGCGCATCCTGGAAGTCGATGACGCCGAGGCGTCGTCCCTTCACCGGAACCGCGCGGACCATGAGATTGCGCGAATGATAGTCGCGATGCGTGAAGACGCGGGGCTGTGCGGCCATCAGCTCAGCGATGTGCTGGAACTCGGCGTGAATCGGCAGAGCATCGTCCGCGCACATGAGCTGCCCCTGCCGCGCCACGATCCCATATTCGAGGAAGTGGTCGAATTCCCACATCAACAGCGGCACGTCGAACGAACGGGTGAAGGCCAGACAGGCGTCAGTCGCTTTCGCCGAAGCTCGAACATGCATCTCCACGAGAATATCGATCGCCTCGCGATAGAGCGTCGCCCGCTCGGCCGGACTCCCCTTCTGCGCCGCCTCGGCCAGCGTCAGATCCCCGAAATCTTCAAGATAGAGCAGGCCCGCGGTCGCATCGTAGTGATAGAGCGACGGCACCGGAGTTCCCGCCCGACTCAGATGTCGGCGCACATTCAGGAAGGGCAGTTCCGTGACGGAGGAGGCGGCTCCACTGACCGCCTCCTCCGAGGCTTTGAAGGCTTCCGGCTCGGCCAGTTGCATGAGAATGACGGACGAGACCGGCCCATCCGAAAGATGCGCGCGGAAATATCGCCGATTCGAGGCATCGCCGGCCAGCGGACTCAGCGCGGCAACGTTCGCCTGAAACGGCAGCTTGGTGCGAACGGTCTGCGAGATGAGCGCCTGATCGGGTGGAGCCAACGCCGACTTCGGCGCAGCGGGACCAACGGTCGACATGCGGGGAATTATACCGGATTTGCGTTGTTCTGATAAGGAAAAGCCGGAATTCTGACGTGGCATTTCCTCCCCGGCAGAGACCCTCACCCGGCTGGATCGGATATTCCCTGGACTTGGCGGTCCAGCTCCGGAGGCCGACGCCTGGTAGGCCACCAGGATTTCCAGATCCAGATTGCCAGCGTCGCCCCGGCCGTATCGGCCACCCAATCCCAGACATCGGGATGCCGGTTGGGCACAAAGACCTGATGAAGCTCATCGCTGACTCCATAGAGAGCGGTCGCCGCCACCGCCAGCCCGATCGCATATCGAGATCCATTCGGACCTGCCGCGTACCGAAACGCCCGCATGGCCAACAAGGCCAGTCCGCCGTAGACCCCGGCATGCAGGATCTTGTCGCCATAGGGGACCTGGATCCAAAAGAACGGCAGGGACATTTCTGGAGCCGACATCGAAGACAAGGTAAAAATCAGAGCCGCATACCCTGCAACCGGCGCCCAGTACCGGAGGGCACGAGCGAGCTGACGGGGAGTGGAGATCCCCGGAGGCGATATCGATGAGACACTCAACGGCAAATCCAGACCTGTCCGCACATGGCGCCTATTGTACCGGCTCTCCGTCGCCTTCGCCATTCGTTTCATTTTCGTTTCATTTTCTTGTACGGCCCCCCCCCCTGTGTAATACTCGCTGCATGCGTGAAAGAGCCGCCTGATGAAAACCGCCCACGTCTGTTTCCTCTGGCACATGCACCAACCCTACTACACCGACCCGGTGTCGGGGCTCGCCAGCATGCCCTGGGTGCGCCTGCACGCCATCAAGGCCTATTACGACATGGCCTATATGATGGAGCGGTTTCCCGCGGTGCGTGGCACGTTCAATTTCACGCCGTCTCTCTTGATTCAGCTGAAGGAGATGGGCAACGGCGCCGTCCGCGATCTCTTCCTGGAATATGCCCAGAAACCTGCCGCTGCGCTCTCCCCGGAAGAACGCGCCTTCATCGTCCGCCATTTCTTCGCGGCCAACTGGGCGACGATGGTTCGCCCCTATCCGCGGTATCACGAGTTGCTCGTCAAACGTGGCGGGGATGTCGGCCCGCAGACGCTCGACCGGCTGGCTCGGCAGTACTCCACGCAGGAGCTGCTCGATCTCCAAGTCTGGCACAATCTCGCCTGGTTCGGTTTCGGGTGCGTCGCACGACACCCGCGCCTCCAGGACCTGCGGTCCAAAGATCGCGGGTTCACCGAAGAGGAAAAGCAGGAGGTCCTCACGCTCCAACGCCGGACGATCGGGGAGATCATCCCCTTCTATCGGCGTCTGGCGGAAAGCGGTCAGATCGAGTTAACCACCACGCCGTTCTACCACCCGATTCTGCCCTTGATCATCGATAGCGATTTCGCGAAGCGCTCGCGCCCGGAAGCGGCCCTGCCCCAACGATACCAGGCGCCCGCCGATGCCGAAGCCCAGCTTCAGAAATCGGCCGCCCTGCACACGGAACTGTTCGGCCACCCCCCGGCCGGCTTGTGGCCTTCCGAAGGCTCGGTGTGTCCCGAGATGGTCCCGATGGTCGCCCGGACAGGGTTTCAATGGATGGCCACCGATGAGGGCAATCTGGCCCGCTCACTCGGCCACTGGGACCGGATGACCGACCTCTATCGACCCTATCGGGTCGGCCCACCCGGCGAGGACGTCTCGATCATTTTCCGCGATCGGGAGATTTCCGATGCCTTCGGGTTTGTCTATGCGAAGTGGGCGCCGGACTCTGCGGCCGAGGATGTCGTGCGCCGGCTGGAGGGGATCGCACGGCAGGCGCCGCACGAGCAGACGCTGATCCCCATCATTCTCGACGGCGAGAATCCCTGGGAGTACTACTACGACGGCGGCCAGCAGTTCCTGACAAGCCTCTACAGCAAGCTGGCCAAGCCGAGTCTCGCGCTCGGACCGGATCTGGCCCTTACCACCAATACGGTGCACCGTTATCTCACGAACCACCCGGCCGGCACGCGTCTCGAGCACCTGCATAGCGGCTCCTGGATCAACCAGGATTTCAAGATCTGGATCGGGCACCCGGAGGATAATCGGGGATGGGAATTGCTGCGCCATACGCGGGCACGACTCACGGAGATCGCCGATCAGCTCCCGCCGGAACAGGCGAAGGCCGCCTGGGAGGAATTATACGCCGCCGAAGGCAGTGACTGGTTCTGGTGGTATGGCGACGATTTCGAAACGGACTACAAGTCCGAATTCGACCGGCTGTTCCGTCTCCACCTGCAGAACGTCTTTACGCGCGCCGGTCTGGCGCCTCCGGCCATTCTCAGCGAGCCCGTCATCGGCATGCAGGAGGCGGACCGGACGAAACTGCCGGCCACGCTGCTCTCCCCGACCCTCGACGGCGTCGTCACGGACTTCTTCGAGTGGTACGGGGCCGGCACGATTGACCCCGCGCCGCCGCTGGGCGCCATGTGGCGATCCGACAAGTTCTTTCGGTACATCGGATTCGGTTTCAGCCTGGACGACTTCTATCTTCGTCTGGACCCGGAAGACCTCCTCCCGACCGGAGACGGGGACCTCGGCGTCGAACTCCACATTCTGACGCCAAGCCGATCTCATAAGTTGACCTTCCCGCTGTCAGGCTCCGGTGGGACCCAGTATACGCTGTGGTCGGCGACTCCGGGACAGGCCTTCGCCGAAGCGGGCTCCCACGCCGACTTTCGCCGTCGATCAGTCATCGAACTCGGCATTTCGTTCAAAGCTATCGACCTGCAGGCCGGGCAGCCGTTCAAAATCTCAGTGCTGGTGACGCAGCAGGGCTCGGAAGTGGCACGCTATCCTCGATTTCATCCCGTCGCCCTCACAGTACCAGACCGCCACTACGACGCGGTGATGTGGAAAGTGTGATAGCTACTTGGAAGAGGCGCGAGACGTGCGAGAAAAGCGCGACTGGGAGGAATCACCGTAAAA
>SWDL01000252.1 GCA_005116795.1 Nitrospira sp.
GGCCAGCGAATACTCGTTGATCATGTCTCCGGCATGAGCCGCCACAATCGTAGCGCCCACGATCTGGTCCGTCCCCTTCTTCACGTGCACCCGCGCAAAGCCCTCCTCTTGGCCATCCAGGATGGCGCGATCGACTTCATCCAGCTTGAACGTGAACGTGTCGACGTCGATCCCCTTCTCCTTGGCATCCTTCTCGTACATCCCCACATGGGCGATCTCCGGCTCCGTGAACGTACACCAGGGCATGATCAGCGAACTGGTCCCGGCCTGCCCGAATCCGAACGGATGAGGGAAGAGCGCATTCTGAATGACGATGGCCGCCATCGCGTCGGCCGCATGGGTGAACTTGTAGCGAGAACAGATATCGCCGGCCGCATAGATGCGCGGGTTCGTGGTCTGCAACCGATCGTTCACCGTGACCCCGGCCTTGTCGTACTCGACGCCGACCGCTTCGAGTCCAAGCCCCTCCACGTTCGGCGAACGACCGACCCCGACCAGGATTTCATCGACCGGAACATCGTACTGCCGGCCGTGCGAATTGACCATCAATCGCTTGCCGCCGTCCATCTTTCCGATCTTCAGTTCTTTGCCGCAGCACAGCAACTGGACGCCGTCGCGGAGCATCGACTTCTCGACAATCGCCGCCGCATCACGATCCTCATTCGGCATGATGCCGTGCATAGCCTCCCCGAGATACACCTGACTGCCGAATCGGGCAAAGGCCTGGGCCAGCTCGCAACCGATCGGCCCGGCGCCGATCACGCCGATGCGAGCCGGTAATTCGGTGAGCGTGAAGACGGTTTCATTGGTCAGGTAGCCGGCTTCCTTGAGCCCCGGCGTCGGCGGGGCCGTGGCACGCGCGCCGGTGCAGAGGGCCGCCTTCACAAACCGGAGGCATCGGTTTCCTGCCGGGCCCTGGACATCGATCGTGTCCTGGCCGGTGAACCGGCCGCTGCCGATGTACACGTCCACGCCCAGCTTGGTATAGCGATGGACCGAGTCGTTGTGGCTGATCCTCGCGCGCAACTTGCGCATGCGCCCCATCGCCGCGGCGAAATCGTATTTGATCCCGGCCGGGATGTGCAGGCCGAACTCTTCGGCACGCCGCACATCGGCCCAGGCCGTGGCCGCGCGGATCACGCCCTTCGATGGGACGCAGCCCACGTTCAAGCAGTCCCCGCCCATCAAGTGCTTTTCGATCAAGGCCACCTTGGCCCCCAGGTTGGCGGCCACCACCGCCGTAATCAGCCCGGCAGTCCCCGCGCCGATCACCACGATGTTGTAGCGTGCCTGTGGAGTGGGATTGACCCAATTCGGCGGATGGACATTGTGCAGGAGCACCCGGTCGTGTTCATCGTCCGGAAGCAGTCTGGCGCCTTCATTCGTGCCGGCATCTGTAGTCATTGGCAGCTCCTCTCCACTCGTGAACCTCGCTGTCGGTGCGACACCCCTCGCGTCTCACGCCCGACGCCTCACGCGCCCTTCTTGCTGAATGTCTTGTACAGAATCGGCACGAGCGACAGCAGCCCCAGCAGCGCAAAGGCGCCCAGTACGCGGGGCGACGCGATCTCGCCCAGCGAATTGATGGAGCCGAGTTGGCGGCCCGCATTCGCATAGACGAAGCTGCCCGGGATAATCCCCAGCGCCGTCGCCAGCACATAGGCGCCCACATTCACCCGCGTGAGCCCGGAAACCAGGTTCACGATAAAGAAGGGAAAGATGGGGATCAGCCGCAGCGTCATCAGGTAGCTGAAGGCATTCTTGGCAAAACCTTCTTGAATCGGGGCCAGCCGATTGCCGAACTGACGTTCCACCCAATCACGCAACAGGTAGCGAGCCGCCAGAAAGGCCAGCGTCGCACCGGTCGTCGCCGCAATATTGACGAAGAAGGTTCCCACGAAACTGCCGAAAAGGAAGCCCCCCGCCAAGGTGAAGATCGCCGCGCCCGGCAACGAAAACGCCGTTTGCAGGGCATACAGGCCGATAAACATCGCCACCGCCGTGGCATAGTGCGTGTCCGTATAGGCCAGGAGCGCGTCCCGATTGTTCTTGAGCGCGTCCAGGGACAAATACTGCTTCAGGTCAAAGTAGAAGAATGCGAAGAGAGCGGCCGCCAGCACGCCGACGATCGCAAGCTTGCCGATCGGGGACGCAGCCGGGGCAACCGGAGTCACGGTCGTCTGGGCGTCAGTGGCCAGCATGGGGTCCCTCCTCCGTTCCACCGTCAGTCTTCCATGGTAGGGCAAACGTTACAGAAATAGCGAGGCCGCGAGGGCCGCTTATCTAGCCGGCTCATCGAGGAGTTGCTGAATGATCCCTTCCGTCTGGGCATAGCCGCCCTCCCCGACCCTCACATACCGGATGATGCCCTTCTTGTTGATGAGGTACATGGCCGGCCAATAGTGGTTGCCGAACCGGTTCCAGTTGGCAAAATCATTGTCGAGGGCGACGGGATAGGTGATGCGATGCTCGCGGACATACCGCTGCACCGCCTCCACGTTCTTTTCATAGGTAAACTCAGGGGAATGGACCGAGATCACGGCGAGCCCTTTCGCGGCAAAGCGTTCATGCCAGGCCTTTACTTGTGGTTCCACATTCCGGCAGTTGTAGCAGCCGAAGGTCCTGGTACTCCGCCGCGGATGGGGTGTCGCGATTCAGCCACACCGGGCTGGTCACGTCCGGCGCCTGCATGCCGACGAACGCGTCGGCTGCACCGGAGAAGATTCCAAGAATCCCGAAGGCCGTTCCAGCCAGACTGGTCGCCGCCACCATGCGGGAGAGCGTCGAATCCCTCCCGGTAGCAGCCTCCTCGGCGGCTCGACCGAGGCGAATCCGTCGGAAGCCGGCCTGTCCGCTCCCGGCCCAGTTGACCGCCTGAGAAATCTTTCGCCGCGGGGGCTCGGCTCTACAGCACGTCACAGTCAGCAAGGTTGAATGATGGGACAGGCCGATTCTCAGGACGAGGACATCGATCGAAACCGGCGGATCAATTCCTCCCGCACATGGGGCGGCGTCGGCTCTCTCGGAAGCTGCTGCGTCGTTTTGATGGTGGTCCGGACCTGCTGGAGGTAATGTCGGCAGCCGTTGCAGAGGCCCAGGTGCAGATGGAACCGGATGCGCGGCCAGAGGGAGAGGGAGCCTTCGAGATAGTCCGTGACCATCTCGACCCACTTCTTACACGTCAGGCGCCCGGCCAGGTAGTCGAGCACGTAGATTCTGATCTCGTCTCTGGTCATGAGAAGCTCGCCTGCCCCTCCAAATAGGTTTCCATCGCCTGCCGGACCTTCCCGCGGGCCCGGTGCAGCAAGACCCGCTGATTGGCTTCGCTGATGGATAATAGGACACAGACATCCTTCGAGTCCAGCCCTTCCACGTCTCGCATGATCAGGACCTGCTTCAGCCGGGACGGTAGCGCGGCAATGGCCTGTTCCAGCAACCCGGCCCCTTCCTTCTCCAACAAGCGGCGCTCCGGCGTGCCCTCGTCCCATGACTGGGGATAGTCCGTCCAATAATCTTTCCAATGACCGTTGGTTCGGAAGCGCGAGGGATCCACGGTCGGGTCATCCCCCTCTTCGCCTTCTGCGCTCAAGGCCGACATGGCGATGCTCCGGCTTTCACGAACTCCACGGGTCTTGGCCTTATTCGTCAAGATGCTGAACACCCAGGTTTTCAAGGAGGAGCGGCCCTCGAACCGGTCGATTCCCTCCAGGACCGCCATCCACACATCCTGCACGACTTCTTCGGCCACCGAACGGTCACTCACATGCGCGAGGGCTAAGCGGATCAACGCCCGATGGTACCGATTCACCATCTCGGTAAACGCGGTCTCGTCGCCGGCGCGAAGCCGCTGGATGAGGACCGCTTCTTCGGTCAACGCGCCTGTACGACCGACCGCCTCGCTCGATCGACAGGTTTCCTCAAGGCGGGGCGTCACCTCTGATCCGATTTCCGAGTCATGAGGCAAGATATCTGCGGTTTATGGTGATCCGATCCGAGTAGTGTCCCATGCCTACCCTCTTTGGCTCAACAGCTCCGCCACGAAGGCGGGGCAGTTGATGACCCGAATCTGCCCCGGTGAGAGAGACTGCATCACCCGCAGTCCAAGGTCATCGATGTATGTGACTTCCGCAAGGTCCAACGTAACCTGTTTGGCTGAACGTTGCGTCTTGCGGTATTCGTCTGCCAACAGGGCCACCCATTCTCCAGTGGATCTTTCCAGCGAGTTTCAGGGTGACCTCCGATCCGTTCTTTTTCATCGTCGTAATCTTCAGCATTGGGGATCTTCTCTCTTTGCCCTGCATCGAGTCTGCTGGCCAGCGTGTAAAGCAACTCCAATGCCAGCCATGTTGATACTTGAAAAGTTTCGCACAAGCTATCAACCTGAATCCGGCGTGAAAAACGATGGGTTCACAGGTTCAGTTTCTCA
>SWDL01000253.1 GCA_005116795.1 Nitrospira sp.
CGCCGGTGCCGGACGGAGGGGCGAGCTTGACGACGAGATCGCCGATGTAGGTGTGCGCCAGATCGATGCCGATCGTCACCGACGACATCGCCGCCGAGTCTCCCACCATGACGGAGATCGTCGCGGTCTTCAGGTCTCGGATCGGCACGACCCGCGTCGCCGTATGCGTCGTCGTGGGCGCGGGGACCGTCGGGGCCGCCAACTCGACTGCTCGGCGCGCGTTCACCCTGCCGTAGCCGTAGAAGGGGCTGTGGCCTCGCGCATCGTACTGCCCGCCCGCCGTGTCGATGCGGTCACATGAGCGCTTGAGAATGTCTTTGACCTCGTCCCACCGGAGCGACGGATTCCGCGCAAGCACCAAGGCGGCGACGCCCGCCACCCCGGGACAGGCGCTCGAGGTCCCGCCGAAGTCATGCACGTAGTTCCCCGCGGCATCGCCGCGGCTGACCTGCCCGGAATTGTAGCCGGCCGCGCCGGATCGATCCGTCGTCCAAATCCCGGGCACCGCGAGGGCGGTGTCATTGCTCGGAAAGGCGCACCAGACCGCCTTGCCGAAATCGCTGTACGCGCTCTTCTTGCTCTTGGCATGACAGGCGGCCACGGCGATGACCTTCTCATAGCCGGCATAGCCGTCGTTATCGACGCTCTCATTCCCGTTTCCCGCCGCGAAGGTGATCACGCAGCCCTTCCCGTTTCGTCCGTTCCGACTGGCCCAATCGATGGCCACACGGGTCGAATCCGGGAGCGGCACCACTTGATGGTGAGCGGGATCATTGGGATCCCACCAATCACCGTCCTGCGGCCCCCAACTGCACGAGATGACGTCGGCCCCGTGGGAGGCCGCCCAGACGAACGCGTCGGCCTCGGCTTGCGACCCCAGCGGCGAGACGTAGCGAATCGGGATCAGTCGGGCCTTGGGCGCCACGCCGGAGGCGCCGTGCCGACCGTTGGCGCAGGCCACGCCGGCACAGGCCGTCCCGTGGTTGTCTCGGCTCCCTGGACGAGGATCATCGTTCCCGCGCGTGACGTCTCGCGGCGCCGTCATCTTTCCGGAGCCGGACAATTCTTCGTGGTCAAGGTCGCAGCCGTCGTCGATCACCGCAATCGTGATCCCCTCGCCTTGACTGAGCGTCCACGCTTCCGCAACATGGGCATGGGCGTCGTAGACCGTGCCGCCGATCGTCGCCTTGGCGAGATGCCACTGTCTGGGAAACACCTGTCGCCAGCCCATCTGCCTGACCAATTCGGGGTGACAGAGGTCCACGCGCTCGTCGCGCAGCAGCCGCTCCGCGATGTCGAAGACCCTCCGCCCCGTCCCCGCGGGCGCCTCCACGAAAAAGGCGTTGCGGACATAGTCGATCGGCCGCTTGATCCGAAGTCGAGCCGCCGTAAGTATCTTCCGACAGGTCGATGCGGCCGTGTCCGCATCGAACGTAACGAACAGGTTCTCGGTGTAGAGGACCGGCCGATGGGCGCGGGGATCGACGAGCACCCGCCCGGCAAACTGCACATCGCGTTGCCCCTTGAGCGCCGTCCGCAGGGCGCCTCGCGCCGCGGCGGTTCGACAGGCCGCGCCATACCGAAAGACCTCCACTCCCGCATGGTGGAAGCGCAGCACCGGCTCCAGTCCGGCCAACGCCGTCCGTCCCTTGATCGTGTCGAGCGACGCATCAAGCGGCCGGCGGCTCCGTGTCCGAACCGCGACATACTCTGCTGCCAACCCAAGCCTTTGGGGCCGTCCCTGACGGCCCCTGTAGCGATACGACACCATCGTGCAGCCTCCCTGTGAAGTCCAATGTGGAATCCAGCCCGACTCCTGTTTAGAATACCCGCATGAAATCGGTTACGCCATCGAATTCCTTCCCAAAAGTACTCCGGATCGGGACGGCGCAGTCGTCCCTACGGTACCGCAAAGTGCCGCAACGTTATGCCGTACATGGACCACTCCCGCCATCGTTGAACGTGGATATCGAACTCGTGTTCGAGGACGGCGCCATCACCATCTGCCGAGGACGTCCTCCCTCGCCTGCAAACCTACCCGCGCCGCTCCGCGTCACGCCGCTGTATGCCGCCGATCCCCACGGACCGGCGGCCGTCCCTACCGGACAGGTCTTCATCCGCTTCAAACCGGAGATCAACGCCGAATCCCGTCGCCGCATGGTGGCCGACCAGGGCTATGCCATGGTGCAGATCCCGAGCTACGCCCCGCACACCGCATGGGTCCAGGCATCCAACGGCGACATCGCCACCAGCCTCATCAACGCCGAGCGGCTGATGCAGCTCCCCGATGTGGAGCATGTCGCCCCACAGCTCCTGACGCCACGCCGGAGTCGGTCAGCCACAGAAAACGCCCTCGCTCTCGAATGACCGGAGTCACGGGACCCGCCGGCCGGCGACCGGAATCCCCCCATCCGGTCATCGCGCAGGCGTGCAGCGCTGTAGCGGCTGCTCGATCGGAAGGATCGGTGGAGGGCACTTAAGGGGTCAGGACTCTTTGAGTTCCCTGTGCCGATGCGCATGCCACCGTGCGAATGCGTGATTGTGAGCCACCGCAGGACTTCGGACCGCTCCCCGTCCGCCCGCGGCCACCGCGGCAGGTGCCAATGGTTAGGCAACAGACAGGAGGCGGCCATGCGCACGATCGAACACCCGATGCGACAGGCTCGTCGCATCCAGCCTGGCGCTGCGCTTCCCCAGACGGTCAACGGGATCGGCCCCATCTTGGCGTTGACGAGGCTCCTGGAAGCCGGCGACATGCGGCGGCTTCCCACGGTGGGACCGTTCGCCTCCTATGGTCGCTGCCTCGGCCGTGCACTCCTGAGCAGCGGGAAATACAAAGCCAGGGGCCGGAGTGGATGTTCGTCGGAGCCACTCCGTGGCCTTGATCCTGATGGGTGACTGGTGCGGCTCAGCGGTGAGCCGACCCGACGGACTACGACAACCGGGGTGCGACGACGTCACGTGAGGAGGGGGGCGAAGAGACACGCCGTGGTTCCACATGTCGCCGCACCGACTGAACGGCGGGCGAGCGGAATGCTATTCCCGCTTGACCGGAGCCTGCGAGATGGGCGACCCCTGTCATTTGCGACAACCGCTTTCATGCTGCCGTGTTCGCGGCCTCTTGGTCGCCAACTTCCGCGGCCTGTTCCACGACAACGCGTGCAACCGAGAGCCGCCCCGGCGGCAATCCGTCCAGGGATCGCACGACGCGCGCCAGCCCCCTTGGGCCGGCGCTGGCGCCCGAGAGGTATTTATGCTACACCCTACGCGACCATCCGCGTGGGACCTGTTATGGACTCTCTTCAGCCGTGGGCCACCTGCCTCCTCACCGAGACGCTCATCCACCATCTCGAGTCGCGGTATCCGGAGGTAGCGGCGCGCGTGGATCTGCGCAAGGTCCTGCATGCGGCCGGCTTCATCCATGATTTTCCCAACCCTCGCGAGTTCCTGCTCGATTCCAACAATTGGGTGCCTCACAATGTCTTGCGCGACCTGATTCGTTCGTGCGAGCTCGCGACCGGGGCAAAACAGTTCTCGTACGAGGCCGTGCTGTCGCACTATGAAGCAGCTCGTCGCAGTCCCCCGACGCTCTTAGAGACGATCGCCATGATGCTCGACGACGTCGAAACCGTCTTGAACTCCGCGACTCATTGGGCCACTGCCTATACGAATTACCTGCAGCTCCAGCCGTTTCGTCGTCCCGAAGAACCCGGAACGCTGTACATGCTCTCCCGATTTCGTGACCCCGTGGCTCCCTTGTACGGCAATATTCGCTTTGTTCAAGGTAGCATCGAGGGTATCGCCAAACTCTATGCTCAGGTCGAGACGATCTCCTGTGATGAGCTGTTCTCGCAGCTCAAGCTCGTCAGTCTGATCTCCGAATTCGGCGAGCGGTATGAAACCACGACCAGAGGGAACCGGCTCAGGGTTGTGGACCGATCCACCGGCCAGGTCGTGTTGATCGCGCGGCCGGTTGCCTTGCATGTGGAACAGGCCCGCTCGCCTGAGCGGGCCGGAGTCATCTCGGGGACCGAGGAGGAGCACTGGGTGGTCCGTCCGGATGATGACGGCGGCATGAGCGTCCTTATGCCGCCCGACGGCGGTCCGGAACGAACCGGTCCGGCCTCTGCCACGCAAACTTCGGCCACGGTTCGGCGGATCGACCAGCCTGGCACGTTGAAAGCCGGGGCGCTCGAGTTGGCGATTCCAGAGGGCGCCATTTTCGACGCGCCCTATTCGCTCTACCGAATACGCTGGCGGAAACACGAGATCGCTCAACGGGACACCGGAACGTCCGGGTTGGCCGCTGCGAGGCCGAACTCCGAGGCCTTTGCCGGTCTTCTCTTCGAGCACCTGAAGAACTTTCAGTCGACCCAGCGCCGGACGCTGCGCATGATCATGCGGAACGTCGAGCTGGCCCAAGAAAACGTTCAGCTTAAGGAGGAGCTGTCCGCCGCAAGAGAAACCGGAGGCATGATCGGCAACAGCCAGGCCATCCAGGATTTATTATCGCTCATCCGGACGGTCGCGCCTTCCGACGCGACCGTGCTCATCACCGGTGAAACCGGGACAGGGAAGGAGTTGGCCGCGTGGCTGATCCATCAACTCAGCCGGCGCAAAGACCGGCGTTTCGTAGCCGTCAACTGCGGAGCCGTGCCGGAAACTCTCCTGGAGAGCGAGATCTTCGGCCATGAGCGCGGCGCATTCACCGGGGCCGTCGTGCAAAAGAAGGGCAAATTCGAGCTCGCCGACGGCGGCACGTTGTTCCTGGACGAAGTCGGAGATATCCCCTTGCCGGTCCAAGTGAAGCTCCTGCGCATCCTGCAGGAAAAAGAGTTTCAACGCGTCGGTGGGACCAGCGATCTCAAAGCGAACGTCCGGATGATCGCCGCCACGAACCGAGACCTGGAACAAATGATCGAGCAGAAGCAATTCCGGCGCGATCTCTACTACCGCCTCAACGTCATCCAAATCTACATCGCGCCCTTGCGGGAACGGACCGATGATGTCCCGGAGTTGGCCGGCCATTTCGTGAAGCAATTCACGGAGCGAGCCGGCAAATCCCTCAAAGGATTGACCCCGGAAGCGATCGAGCTCTGCCTGACTTACACATGGCCGGGCAACATCCTGGAGTTGGAGAACGTGATGGAACGGGCCGTGACGCTCGCGCCGGAACAGACCCAGTGGATCACACCGGATTTGCTTCCGCCTGCTATCCGCCAGTCGGCGGTTCAGGAGGTCCCCGCGATGGACGTGACGGAGTTCATGAATCGCCTCGACTGGTCTGTTCTGCGGCTGGCGCTCAGAAAGGGCGGGTCGCTCTCGGGCCTGTTGCACCAGGTTGAATGGGCGATTACCAGCCGCGCGGTGGTTGAATACGGGGGCAACAAGAGCCGAGCGGCGCGCGTGTTGGGCCGCACCTACCGGTGGCTGCGGAAGCTCGAGGCCGAAATGGAAGAATCCGAGCCCTCACCGCCTCGTCACGACTCGCCGCACTGACGGCTCGCCCGCCTGCCGTCAGCTTGCTTCGTCATCGCTCGTGCATCGCCTGGTACGGCACGGTGTCACAGACGTAGCCTTCCACGTTCCGGTCTGCCCACACCTGAAGAGTGCCGGTAGGGTCTGCGTCATACCACTAGAAGAAGAGCGGGAAGGCCTTGGCTTCGACCAGGGTCTTCCAGCGCTCGTTCTTTCGGCCGGCGGGATCTGCCGGGCTGTCCTGTCGTTCACGACGTC
>SWDL01000254.1 GCA_005116795.1 Nitrospira sp.
GCGAGCGGGATCTGTTCCCGCTCGCACGATGCCGAGTCGAGGCGACGGCGGACGGCATCGTCCAGGCCATTCATGCGACCGACTCTCCTTGGGACACGGACTATGTCCTTCCGCCCTTGCGCCTGCTCGAACTGTCGCTCGACACCGCAACGCCCGACCCTCATCACGGCGGCATGGCGCATCTGGTGGTCAGGCTGGACGGGGAAGAACGCCGCCTCGACGGCGATGACTCCGCCGAATTGCTGGCCGGCCTCGACACCCGGCTGCGCCGGCATGATCCCGATATCTTATTGACCGACTGGGGGGATTCCTACATCCTGCCGCGACTTGAGCGACTCGCCCATCAACTCGCCCGTCCGCTGGCCTTGAATCGAGATCCGACCCGTCGCACCGAGCATCGCCCGCCTCGCTCCTACTTCTCCTATGGCCGGGTCCTGGCCCACGCCGGCGCGCGCACGCTCTACGGCCGCCTCCACCTGGACCGGCGGAATTCCTTCATCCTGGCGGAAGCGGGGCTGGCCGGGTTGATCGAGCAATGTCGTGTCGCGAAGGTCCCGCTCCAACAGATGGCCCGCACGACCACCGGCACCGGCATTACGGCCATGCAACTGGAAACCGCCCATCGAGACGGGATTCTGATCCCCTACCGCAAGCAACGACCGGAGGACTTCAAATCCGCACTGGAGCTGCTCCACACGGATCAAGGCGGGCTCGTCTTCGCGCCGCTCACCGGTTACCACGAACAGGTCGGCGAGCTGGACTTCGCGTCCATGTATCCCACCATCATGACCCGCTTCAATCTGTCGCCCGAAACGATCAATTGCGCCTGCTGCAGCGACGACCCGGCGGCACGCGTGCCGGAGATCGAGCACCACGCCTGTCTCCGTCGCGACGGACTGGTGCCACGAACCCTGAGGCCTCTGCTGGAGAAACGCGCGCAGTACAAGCGTCTGTTCAAGGCCTCATCCGATCCGTTGACCCGGCGCATGCTGGATCAGCGGCAAACGGCGTTGAAATGGTTGCTGGTGGTCTCCTTCGGCTATCTCGGCTACAAGAACGCTCGCTTCGGTCGGATCGAAGCGCATGAGTCCGTCACGGCCCATAGCCGTGACATTCTCTTGCAAGCCAAGGAAACGGCGGAAGCCGGCGGGTTCCGCTTTCTCCATGCCATCGTGGATTCACTCTGGCTCCAGAAGCCGGGCGCGGGTCGCGCCGACTATGACGCACTCGCGACCGCCATCGCCGCGCGCACCGGCTTGCCGATCGTCGTGGAAGGCCTCTATCGCTGGATCGGCTTTCTTCCCTCACGCACCGACCCGCAGATGCCGGCGCCGAATCAGTTCGTCGGGCTGTTGGACAGCGGTGATCTGAAAATCCGGGGACTCGAAGTGCGCCGCAGCGATACCCCGCGTCTCGTGAAGCGCGCGCAGACGGAGATCCTCGACTGCCTCAGCCGGGCTCACACACTTGATGCGCTGCGCGCGTCGGTCCCATCGGTCTTGGAGATCGTGCGCGCCTACCGGCGCATGTTGCGCGAGGGGCGCATCGAGACGGAAGACCTCGTGATCGCCACGTCCCTGTCCCAGGATCCCCGGCTCTATCGTCGTCCCACGAGAACCGCCGTTGCCGCCCAACAGTTGATCGGGCGCGGCGCCTCCCTCCGACCGGGAGACACGATCCACTACATCATGACCGATACCGATGCGGCCTGTCCGGACGACCGCGTACGCGCGGCCGCCCTGACCGACGGCGCGGCAGGCTATGACGCCTCGGCCTACGAGGCGCTGGTCCTCAAAGCCGCGCTGGCGCTTCTCGTCCCCTTCGGCTGGGATCTTGCGCGCCTCGATGCGATCACAAACCCCGACGATCAGTCGGCTACGGTTTCGGAAGGCGGGTGAGCAAAATGGGCATCGCGGTCCAGATGCGGTCGACCACGGAGAGGATGTAGTCACGGGATTCCGGAAGGCGGGTCTCCCAATTCGGGATGACTTCGTGGACATCCAGCACGGGCTCGATCGTGTCGAAGACGGCCTGACTGAAGAGAGGAACCTCCTGGCCGAACTCTTGCTTGATGAACTCCTGGTGATCGATCGACATGGCAATGGCCAGATCCGCTTTCTTGAGCATCTTCTCGGTGAGCTGCCGAGGCCGGTGCCCGCGGGGATCGATACCCTTCGCTCGAAGGCGTTCACGGAGCAGCGGCAGCATCGGCTGGGTGACCGCCCTGATACCGGCGGACTCGACCCCATAGGCGGCATTCCACTTAAGGTGGGCCTTCAGCGCGTATTCCGCCACCATACTGCGAAACACGTTCCCGGTACAGACGAAAAGGATCGTCTTCGTGGTTTTTGTCGCTTTCCTGGAAAACATACGCACGCCTTCATGGTACACTGCCGACTGCTCCTCTGTCTTCAGAAATAGCCG
>SWDL01000255.1 GCA_005116795.1 Nitrospira sp.
CGCAAGGCGCCGACGGTCCGTCGATGGATGCGGGCGAGCAGGCGACGGTCGCACCATTCGACCGCGTCGTTCGTGAAGCGTGAAGCGTGAAGCGTAAAATGGCCGCGGAGAACTTGGCCGGAGGTTTCGAGCTGAAGGAGGGCCGTCGACACGTCACTCACCGACAGCACCAACCGCTCGGCCAGTTCCTCTGCCGTGGTCGGGCCGGTCGATTCCATCCACCCCTGCACCATCCGTCTGATCGCGTCCGTACGATCTTCAAAAGTTTCTGCCCCCGGAACTGCCGTAGGAAGCCCACCCTTGGCTTCGGGAAAGACCAGCGGGACAAGCCCTGCCCGTTCAGTCGCGACCCATCCTCGAACCTCGACCCCCGCGCCTCGAACCCCGATGACGATTGCCCTCCCCGTCTGTATCAGCGCCGGCAGATACTGCGCCCACGTGGGGACGGCTTGATCCGGCGCCCAGAGCAAAGTCAGGAGCGCATCATGCAGTTCATCCGGATCACGGACCACCGGCCAGGCTTCCTCCGCCACAGCGGCGATGGCCTGCGGGTCCAACGCGCCCATCTCCTGGGCCAATTCTGGCGGCAGCGCGCGCCGCATCTCCACGGCGCGAGCCCGGCGTTCCTCCAACGGCGCATCGTCGAGAAAGGCATAGGGATTCGCATTCAAGATCTCGTGTGAGAACGGCGACGGCGACGGCGTGTCGATCGCGAGGCAGCGCACCTCGTTCCGCTCGATGCGCGACAGCAGCGCGCGCAGGCCTTCGAGATCCATCGCCTCCGTCAGGCAATCCCGCAACGTTTCATGCACCAGAGGATGGTCCGGAATCCGGCGAGGCCCCGATCGATTGTCCTGACAGGCGGTCGCGTCCGGAAACACCGCTGCCAGCAAATCCTCGGCGCGCATGCGTTGAATCTGAGGCGGCACCTTGCGGCCGTTCGAGAAGCGCAGCAGCGCCAGACTCCGGCACACATTCCAGCGCCACCGGGTGGTGAACATGGGCGCCGCCAGCACCGCCTGCTCCAGCGTCTCGCGCAGCGAGTGCGGCTGCAGGAACCGAAACACCGAGTCAAGCGGGAAGCTGTGCCGTTCACCCAGCGAGATGACCAGGCCTTCGTCCGTCGCCGCCGCCTGCAGTTCAAAATCGAAGGTGACGCAGAACCGTTTGCGAAGCGCCATCCCCCAGGCCTTGTTCAAACGCCCGCCGAACGGCGAATGGATGACGAGTTGCATCCCTCCGCCCTCGTCAAAGAACCGCTCCGCGATGATCGTCTCCTGCGTCGGCACGGCCCCTAAGACCCGGCGCCCCTCCAGCACGTAGGCCACGGCCTGGGCCGCGCCGCGCTGGTCGAGACCGCATTCTGAACGAAGCCAGGTGACAAGTGACTCGTGACAAGTGACAGGTAAAGAGGATTCGTCTGTCGAGTTCGTCCGACGGTCGATCTCGGCACGGAGCGAGGCGACCTCGGCGGAGAGTTCGGCGGTGCGGGACGGCGCTTCTCCCCGCCAGAACGGAATGTTGGGAGGCGCCCCCTGCGCATCCTCCACACGCACCTTCCCCGCTTCTATGCCACGGATGCGCCAGGAGGTATTGCCCAACAGCATGATGTCCCCGGCTAGACTCTCCACCGCAAAATCTTCATCGACCGATCCGACCACGGTGCCGGTCGGCTCGGCCACGACCTGGTAGTTGGCGGTGTCGGGAATGGCCCCGCCGGAGGTGATGGCCGCCAGCCGCGCCCCGCGACGCGCGCGAATCCGCCGGTTGATCCGGTCGTGGTGGAGATAGGCCTGTCCGCGGCCCCGGTTCGTGGCGATCCCCTCGGCCTGCATCCGCACCACTTCGTCATACTGTTCCCGCGTCAGGTCGCGATAGGGATAGGCCCGCCGGCACAGGTCGAACAGTTCGTCCTCCCGCCATTCCTGCGTGGCTGCCGACGCGACGAGTTGCTGAGACAGGATATCGAGCGGAGCCGACGGAATCTCGATGCGGTCGAGGGCGCCCGTCCGCATGGCACGGATGACCGCCGCACATTCGATCAACTCGTCGCGCGTCGTCGGGAACAGCCGGCCCTTCGGCATGGCGCCGACCCAGTGGCCGGACCGTCCCACTCGCTGGAGACAGACCGCGATCGAGCGGGGCGATCCGATTTGGCAGACGAGCTCGACGGCCCCCACGTCGATGCCGAGTTCGAGGGACGCGGTGGCCACGACCACGCGGGTCTGGCCGGTCTTCAGCCGCTCTTCCGCCGCCAGCCGAATCTGCCGCGAGAGGCTGCCATGATGCGACGCGACCGCCTCCTCGCCGAGCCGATCGGTCAGGTGGTGCGCGATCCGCTCAGACTGTCGTCGCGTGTTGACGAAGACCAGCGTCGTCCGGTGGGCTTGCGCCAGCTCAACGATGCGGTCATAGACATCCGCCCAGACGGCATTGGTCCCCACCGCCCTCAGTTCGTCTTTCGGCGCTTCCACCGCGAGGTCCATCGCGCGGCGATGGCCGATGTCGATGATCGTCACGTCGCTCGCCGCTCGCGGGCGAGACAGGCGAGAAGATCGGAAGAGCG
>SWDL01000256.1 GCA_005116795.1 Nitrospira sp.
GGCGGCCCGGACGTCTCCCGCGAGGGCGTGCAACGCGACCTGCTGCCGATCGTCGAGGGCTCCACCGTCAACAGCAAATATGGGCCCATCCGAACGGATCACATCCTGTTCATCGCGGCGGGCGCCTTTCACGCGTCCAAGCCGTCCGACCTCATTCCGGAGTTACAAGGGCGCTTTCCCATCCGCGTGGAACTGGAGGCGCTGGGCAAGGACGATTTCGTGCGCATCCTGACCGAGCCCAAGGCGTCGTTGGTGCAGCAGTATCGGGCCCTGTTGCAGACCGAAGGCATCGCGCTGGACTTTACGCGCGACGGGCTTGAGGAAATGGCGGCGACGGCGGTTCTGGTCAACGACCGGACGGAAAACATCGGCGCGCGGCGGCTCTTCACGATCATGGAGCGGCTGCTCGAACACGTGCTATTCGACGCGCCGGAGCTCACGGAGCGCAGCCTCGTCGTGGATGCGGGGTACGTGAGGGAGCGGTTGCGCGACGTGGTCAAGGACGAGGACCTCAGCCGGTTCATTCTTTGAAGGTGATCAGGTGAGCGGTGATTTGTGATTGGTTGGCAGAGATCAACCTGCTATGATTCCATCCTTGCATAATCACTGATCACGTCATCACCACTCACTGGCTTGCGCATGAACAGGCTCATCAAAAAAGCCAACGTCCTGGTGGAGGCGCTGCCCTACATCCGGACCTTCCGCGGGAAAACCGTGGTGATCAAATACGGCGGCCATGCCATGACGGAGCCGGCGCTGAAAGATCGATTCGCGCAGAACGTCGTGCTGCTGAAGTACGTCGGCCTGAATCCGGTCATCGTGCATGGAGGCGGGCCGCAGATCGACACGATGCTCGACCGGCTGGGCATCGAGCCGAAGTTCCGCCACGGCGTGCGCGTGACCGACGAGGCCACGATGGAAATCGTGGAGATGGTGCTGGCCGGTAAGATCAACATGGAAATCGTGGATCTCATCAGCCGGCACGGGGGGCAGGCGGTCGGTCTCAGCGGGAAGGACGGGGGGCTGATCCTGTCGCGACCGTTGACCGCCAAGGCCTGGGCGAAGAGTTTGGACAAGGATCTGGACGATGGCGACGAGAACGGAGACTTCGGGCTCGTGGGGGAAGTCCAATCCATTGACCCGAGTCTGATCCTCAAGCTCCAACAAGATCTGTACATCCCGGTGGTCGCTCCGATCGGCACGGATCGGGAAGGCAACACGTACAACATCAATGCCGACCTGGTGGCCGGGGCGATGGCTGCCGCGCTTCGAGCTGAGAAGCTCGTGATCTTGACGGACGTCAAAGGCATTCGGGATGCCAAGGGGCGCCATCTCTCAACCGTCTCACGAAAAGACGTCCAGCGGATGATTAAGAAGGGGACGATCAGCGAAGGCATGCTGCCCAAAGTACATGCCTGCCTGACCGCACTGGACGGCGGAGTGGGGAAGGCCCACATCATCGACGGTCGTGTTCCGCATGCCACCCTCCTGGAAATCTTTACCCGCAAGGGAATCGGGACCGAGATTACGTCGTGACGAACGCGACACATGCCGTGAAGCGTGAAGCGTGAAGCGTGGAGCGTGGACCGACCGACCGACTTCACGCTCATCTGCAGCACCTAGTCGGGGAACGCCATCCGGCGACCGCCCCTCAACGGCTGCGCGAAACCGAATCCTACCTGGTTGACCAGTTCGCCTCCCTGGGTCTTGCCGTGACGACCCATCCGTTCGACGCCTTGGGTGGCATCTATCGAAATGTCGTGGCCACGCTGCCGGCTGCTCAGGAATTTCTCGCCGCTCCGTTCCTCATTGGAGGCCATTTCGACACCGTGGTAGGCTCACCAGGAGCCGATGACAATGCCAGCGGGCTCGCCGTGCTCCTGGAAGTGGCCAGGCGGCTGGCGGGTCGTCCCCTAGACCGACCGGTGCAGTTCGTGGCCTTCAATCTTGAAGAGGAAGACCTGCTCGGCAGTCTGGCCTATGCCGCTCACCTCAGGGCGACCGGTCAGGATCTTCATGGGGCCATCGTGTTCGAGTGTGTCGGGTTCGCAAGGCAGGATGAAGGCTCGCAGCTGCGTCCTTCCGGCGTGCCGATCCCGGTGCCCAGCGTCGGCAACTTTCTGGCCGTCATTGGAAACGAACATTCGCGCTCGCTCGTCGAGTCCTTTATCGCGGCGGCAAGCTGTGCGGTGCCTGCCATGCCACTGGTACCACTGATCGTGCCCGGTCATGGTGAAGGGCTCCCCGACACGAGGCGGAGCGACCATGCCGCGTTCTGGGAGTATGATTACCCCGCCCTCATGCTGACCGACACCGCGAATTTCAGGAACCCGCACTATCATCAACCCAGTGACACGATCGAGACACTGGACTTTGATTTCATGGCCAAGGTCACCGACGCCGTCACCGCGGCGGTCTGTGAACTGGCCGGCCTGACAAAGCCGTAGCCTTCACCCAGCCCTTTTCGATACACTCGTCGGCAATCCGTCCCAGAGGACCCGGCGCCATGCCTCCACAGCCTGAAGCCTTTTCCCGCGTGCTCATCGACCAATCGCTGAAAGACAGCGGCTGGGACTTGCTCAATCCACAACAGATCCGCTTCGAGCTTCATGGAAACAGCGGGCGGGCGGACTATGTGCTGCTCGGACCCTACGGACCCCTGTGTGTCTTGGAGGCGAAGAAGGAAGGTCTCGACCCCTACGATGCCAAAGAGCAGGCCCGTGGCTACGCTGAGAATCTCAAGGCCCCATTCATCATACTGTCCAACGGCCGGGAGCATTGGTTCTGGAACTATGAGCGGGCCGACCAGCGCGACGCCTACCGCATCGAGCGCCTGCCCTCGCGGGAGGACCTCGAACGAGTTCGACTGAAGAACCTCCAGCCGCCACACCCCCTCGAAAGCGACATCATCGCGCCCGAGTATCTCCGCCATCTGAAGCATGACCTGACACTGAGGCGCTACCAGATTCGGGCCATGGACGAGATTGTCCAGGGGTTCGATAGGAAAGGGCTTCGGAAGTTCCTCCTCGAAATGGCCACCGGCACCGGTAAGACGCTGCTCTGTGCCGCGCTCATCCGCCGATTTCTGATGAGCCGCAATGCCGAGCGCGTCCTGTTCATCGTGGACCGCATCGAGCTCGCGAAGCAGACGATGGAAGATTTTGCCGTGGTCTTACCGGAGTTCAAGCCGGTCATCTACAAGACGGCCCGCCGCACAGGTGAACTGCTCGGCGCCTCGGTCGTCGTCGCCACCATCCAATCGCTGATGACCGATCGCCGCTACCGCGAGGAGTTCACCCCGTTCTACTTCGACCTCGTCATCAATGATGAAGCCCACCGGTCTATCTATGGCGACGCCCGCGAAGTCGTGCAATTTTTCCAGGCCACGCGCATCGGGCTCACCGCCACGCCGAAGGCCTATCTCAGGAACATCAACATCGAGCAACTGGCCGAAGACAATCCCCAGGCGCTCGAAGCGCGTCAACTGCGCGACACCTACCACTACTTCGGCTGCAAGCCCGGCTTTCCGACGTTCCGCTACGACATCATTGATGCGGTCAAAGACCCCGAAGGCCCGTTCCTCTGCCTGCCGAAGATTTTCGATCTCCGCTCCGACATCACCACCAAGGCGCTCGCCGAATCCGGCTGGGCGGTCGTCGTCAACGAGCAGGAGGACAACTTCAAAATCCAAGATTTAGAAAAGAAGATTTTTACGCCCGCCCGCAACCGCCTCATGTGC
>SWDL01000257.1 GCA_005116795.1 Nitrospira sp.
TCGGGGAGTCTCTCGTCAATCCCAAGATCCTCGGCAGCTACGATCAGGTGCAGGAGATGTCGCAGCGCCATCACGTCGACACGATTGCGGTGTGTCTGGAGGATCGCCGAACGGTGCTCCCGGTGCAATCGCTTCTCGATATGAAGGTGATGGGGAAGGAAGTCGTCGACGGCAACGCCCTGATCGAAGAAGAGTCGGGCCGGCTCTCGATCGACCAGCTCCGTCCGAGCACGCTGATCTTTTCCGACGGATTCCGAAGGCATTGGTTTGCCATGATCGTGAAGCGGGCCTTGGATATCCTGATCGCGATCACCGGCCTGATCCTCGCGCTGCCGCTGTTCGTCTTGGTCGGGATGCTGATCAAGGCCGATTCCCCCGGTCCGATCCTGTTCCGCCAGCGGCGCGTCGGGCTCCGAGGCGAGCCGTATGTCATGTGGAAGTTTCGGTCCATGCGGCAGGATGCCGAGAGTCGGGGCGTGGCCCTGTGGGCGGCCAGCAATGATCCGAGGATCTCGCGCGTCGGACGATGGCTCAGAACATGGCGGATCGACGAAATTCCGCAGCTCATCAATGTGCTCAAGGGCGACATGAGTCTGGTGGGGCCGCGCCCTGAGCGTCCGATCTTC
>SWDL01000154.1 GCA_005116795.1 Nitrospira sp.
GAGCCTGACTGAGCCGGCCCGCCTCATACCGTCAAATGCTGCTTCACCATTTCGGCACTCAATTCATCGCTCTTGCCCGACGCCACCACCGCCCCTTTTGCCATCACCACATATTTCTCCGCCAACCGCGCAGCAAAATGAAGGCCCTGTTCGACCAAGAGGATAGCGAAACGACGGGAGTTTTTGAAGCCGATAATCACGTCCTCGATCTGATCCACGATCGAGGGCTGAATGCCCTCGGTGGGCTCATCCAGAAGAAGCAGTTTGGGGTTCGACAGCAGCGCTCGGCCGATCGCGAGTTGCTGCTGCTCGCCGCCGCTGAGCACCCCGCCGGGACGGTCGAGAATCTGCGTCAGCTTGGGAAAAAGACCGAACACTTCATCGAAGGCAGCTTGCTCAGCGCCGTTGGGGTTTGAGCCGGAGCGGGTCCAATAGCCGAGCCGGAGATTCTCGCGGACGGTCAGGTGCGGGATGATCTCTCGCCCCTGCGGCGCATAGGCGAGTCCCCGTTTGGCTCGACGATCCGTCGGCTCCTTCGTGACGTCGGCCCCGTCAAAGAAAATCTTCCCGGACCGCACCGGGAGCAAGCCCGTCAGGGTCTTCAAGGTCGTGGTCTTCCCGACCCCGTTGCGCCCCATCAGGCACACGACCTGTCCCGGCTCGATCGTGAAGGAGACGTTCCGGAGAATATGGCTTTCGCCGTAGTAGGCGTTGACGTTCTCAAGCCTTAGCATGGCGCTATCGTCGATCGTCGCTCATATCTGTCCTTCGTTGTTCAGCGAGATACGCTTCACGTTTCCGTTACACATGCGTGACTTTCTGCCGTCCCAAGTAGATTTCCCTCACGCGATCGTCGGCCTGGACCGTCTCCACCGGCCCCTCGCAGATCACGGTGCCTTCATGCAGCACGGTTACGATGCGCGCGATTTGCCGGACGAATTCCATGTCGTGCTCAATGACGACGATCGCGTGTTTCTCCGCCAGCGACTGGAGCAATCGGCCGGTCTGTTCCGTTTCTTTGTCGGTCATGCCGGCGACGGGCTCATCGACCAGCAACAACTGCGGATCTTGCAAGATCACCATGCCGATTTCCAGCCATTGCTTCTGGCCGTGCGACAAGGAGCCCGCGCGCGTCTGGGTGTGCTCTTTCAAGCCGATGGTCTCCAATGTTTCGCCGATCCGTTCCCGCTCCCCCGGTGTGGACTGTCCCCGTAAGGTGGGGAACACCCCCTTGCTCGGCCGTTTCAGCGAGAGATCCAGGTTTTCCCACACCGAGAGATTGGCGTAGACCGACGGGGCTTGGAACTTGCGCCCGATCCCCAGCTTCACGATGTCGTCCTCGTGTTTGCCGATCAGCTCGGTGTCCTTGCCGAAAATCACTCGTCCGGCGGCCGGTGTCGTCTTCCCGCAGATCACGTCGAGCAGCGTCGTCTTGCCGGCTCCGTTCGGCCCGATGACGACCCGCAACTCGTTATAGTGCACCCGAAAGTTACAGTTGTTCAGCGCCTTGAAGCCGTCGTAGTCCATGACGACGCCTTCGCAATAGATGATCGAGCCGCGTTCGGTCACGTCATCGGTTTCCCGTCGCGTGACCGAGCCCAAGGCCCCTCAACCACGGCGCCGCGGTCAGCTTCCGAATGATTCCGATGAGGCCGTCCGGGAACAACAACACCACGACCACAAAGAGTCCGCCCAGGATAAACGGCCAC
>SWDL01000258.1 GCA_005116795.1 Nitrospira sp.
CGAGATCGATCAAAGTTTTGAGATTCGCCTGAAGGAGCGCGGCCAAAAACTCTTGAAGAAGATCAACGAGGCGTTGGAGCGGATGGCGAGCAGGACCTACGGCATCTGCGAGGATTGCGGCGGGGGTATCCCGTTCCAGCGGTTGAAGGCCCGCCCCGTGACCACCCTCTGTATCGAGTGCAAGACACTCCAGGAAGAGAAAGAAAAATCCAGCCGCTAGCGCCGTAACGCTTTGACCCGCTTCTTCGCCTGTTCGGCCCGCGGTTTTTCTTCCTCGATCCCCTCGACCAACGCCAGGTAGGTTTCGTATTCGGAGATCGCCAGCTTGGGGTTGGCGGCTTCATACATCTCGGCGAGATTGAATCGGGCGATGGCGTAATTCGGGCGCAGCACCACGGCCTTTTCAAACGCTTTCAAGGCATTCTGCCGATCGCCGGCCTTCTTCATGACGTTGCCGAGGTTGTTGATGACCTCCGGCACGTTGGGGCGGAGCGCCAGGGACTCCAAGATTTCCTTCTTGGCATCGGCATACTGACCTAGACCCTCAAGGGCCAGACCGTATTTGTGATGCGCCTCGGCATTGCGAAGCTTGTCGGCGAATCCTTGCGCAAGTGCTTTTTTATAGGCATCGGCGGCGATGTCATGCTGGTGTCCGCCGCAGTACCCGAGCAGGGCGGCTTCCCCACGCGCGAACTGCTGGAGCGCCAGAAACGGCTCCTTGTCTTCGGAGCCCTGACTGTCCTGACGGGCGCCCCCCGTCGCCGGATCCGGCGTCTTGAGCCGCGACAGGAATTGTTTCCGATAGGGGTTCATCAGCGCGGCATAGGGGTCGATGGTCATGGTGGCGGCCAACAGGCCCGTGTTCTCGCCGCGGCCGACCGCCAAGTAGCGGGTCGTGGTTTTCTCGTCACCGGTTTCGTAGAGGGCGGTCGTATCGAGGCTGGCCCGTCCTTTGGTCTGCGAATGGCTGAGGTAGAACTCCGTCACCGACTTCAGTCGAGATAAGGTCTCACGCAAAGTCGGGTAGGGCCTGAGATCTTTGACGGTCGGGAAGGCGAAGAGCGCCCCGACCAGTTGGCCGTTCTCGTCAAAGAAAAATGATTCGTCTCCCCCGGACTCGCTTGAAGCCGCCGGGATGCGCGCCTCTTCGCCGCTGCCCCAGGTCTCGCGCACCACGGCACCGGCGGCGCGGCGGGTGAGGAAGGCCGAGCGCTGATCGCAGAGCTTGGCGGATTTGAGCAGGTCCAGATCGCTGGCCGAAGGCGGCATCGGCCGATCGGGAACCGGTGGGGCGCCGCCGCATCCAAACGCGGCCAGGCTCCCGCTCAGTATGAGGAATCCCAGCCAGGACCGTCCTCGGCCGGAAGGAGGCAAACGAGCCATAAGTGGGAGGAGCCTACCCGAAAGCGCGTCCGGCATCAAGCGGTCGGATGACGTCACACGTGAGCCGTGAGGGGGAAAGCGAGACGCAGAAAGACGGGAACGTCGAGAGCGGTGGGGCCTGGGAGGCCCCACCGCGTCAGTCGTTACTTGACGGGGGCCAGGACGCTGGCGCGATTGGCGTGCAGGCCCGCATCTTCGCTGGTGTAGCCGAAGATCCCGGGAGCAAAGGAGGCCAGCGTGTACAAGGGGCGGTTCAGCGCGTAGTCAATCGCCACGCCCAGCGGGTGGAGTGCAAAGGCGAACCAGCGAATGATGTTGTCGTTCACCGGACTGATCGCCACCGGGTCGGAGTAGCTCGCCGCCGCATAGTCCAGCGGCCAGTAGGTGGAGGCCGTCTGCGCCGCCTTTAAGTCCGGCTGTGTAGCGCACCCGGTCACCAGGACCAGGGCAAGCAAGAACACCGTGATCAGCCTTGTTGATGTCATCCGCGTCATGTCAGCACCTCTTAATTATTGAGAGGGGGATGGGGCTCCATGTAGGTCTACCTTCTGGTAAATGTAGCCCAGGAACCCTCTTCTGTCCAGGAGACCGGACTTCTTGACTGTTCGCTGCGTGAATGGTGACCGAACGCTTGCGGAAGGGAATGGTGGGCGATACTGGTATCGAACCAGTGGCCTCTTCCGTGTGAAGGAAGCGCTCTGCCACTGAGCTAATCGCCCACACGAGGCGGACTCTAGCACGCGGATTGCGCAAGATCAACCCGCGCGTTCCGCCCTTCCACATCAACGACG
>SWDL01000259.1 GCA_005116795.1 Nitrospira sp.
GGACTGACGGTTCGGGTGGTCACCGGGCAGGAAGAAGCCCGCCTCATTTATCTGGGCGTCCGCCACAGCATGGATCTGGCCGGGAAACCGACCCTGATTGTCGACGTCGGAGGGGGCTCGGTCGAGCTCATTGTCGGGACCGATCGATCCATGTTGCAAGGCCAGAGCATCAAGCTCGGCGCGATCCGCCTCAAAGACCTCTTCCTCCAACGAGATCCCCCGGGAACATCCATGGTCAAGGCGCTTCGACATGCTGTCGAATCCGCCATCGAATCCGCCCTGCGTCGATTCAGGGTCAAACGGCATAGCCGGCTGGTCGGCACGTCCGGGATGATCGGCAATCTCGCCGAAGTCATCCACCTAAGACGGACCGGACGTCCGCTCACTCAAACGAACATGGCGACGTTTACCCTCAAGGAGGTCCAAGCCGTCGAGAAAGATCTGTTCGCCTCTGATTTCACGACTCGCCTGAACATCCCCGGGCTTGATCCCAAGCGCGCGGACACGTTGCTCCCTGCGACCACGGTCATTCGGACGCTGATGGAGCGCGCCGGTCAGGAGGTGCTCACCGTCAGCAACAGCGCCATCCGGGAAGGACTGATTTATGATTTCATCGAGCGCCACCGTGAAGGCCTGCGCGCAGAACAGGAGATTCCCAACATCCGGCGACGACACATCATTTCGCTTGCGCGCCGGTCTCACTATCCCGAGTCCCACTGCCACCACGTGGCCGCGCTGGCGCTCCGCCTGTTCGACGCCACAAAGTCCCTGCATGGCATGGGGGAACCGGAGCGGGAATGGCTGGAATACGCCGCCCTGCTGCACGACATCGGCTACCATGTCAATTTGCGACAGCATCACAAGCATACCTATTACTTGATCACCAACAGCGACCTCCACGGCTTCACCGCCGACGAAATTGAAACCATCGCCAACGTGGCGCGGTATCACCGCCGGGCCTTGCCCCAGAGCAAGCATGCCTCGTGGAAAGCCTTGTCCTCGTCCCAACGAAAGACCGTCGAAAAGCTCAGCGCGCTGCTGAGGATCGCGGATGGGTTGGACCGCAGCCACTTCTCGGTCGTCCGGTCGTTTCGCGTCAAGATGGACAAGAAAGTAACGCTTCTGCTGGATACCATCAGCGATTCGGAGCTGGAAATTTGGGCGGCCCGGGGTCGTGCCGATCTTTTTGAGCGCATTTTCCAGCGTCCCATTGAATTCGTCGTGCATCGCCTTCATTCGGAGCGCCCATGACGCCGCCATTGGTGACCTTCAACCATTCACACCCCTATCCGGGAAAACTCATCATCGTCGAAGGGATCGACGGGTCCGGAAAGAGCACCCAATTGATGCTGCTGAGGAAATGGCTGGAATCTCAGGGGCATAACGTGTTTTTCACGGAATGGAATTCCTCCGAGCTCGTCCGCGACACGACGAAGAGGGGGAAAAAAAGCAAGGCGTTGACGCCGACGACGTTCAGCCTTCTTCATGCGACAGACTTCGCCAGCCGACTGTTTCACCAGATTCTTCCCCCGCTCAAAGCCGGCATGATCGTCTTGGCGGATCGCTACGCCTATACCGCCTTCGCCCGAGATGCGGTGCGCGGCGTCTCCCGATCCTGGGTTCGCAAAGTTTACGATTTCGCCGTCCGGCCCGATATGGCCTTCTACTTCCGGGTGCCGATCGAGATCGCGATCGACCGCCTCTTGGGCGGAACCCGCGCGCAGATCAAGTACTATGAGGCCGGCATGGACATGGGCCTCAGCCAGGACATCACCGAGAGTTTCAGAATCTTCCAATCGCGCATCCTCGCCGAGTACGACAAGATTGTCGAGGAGTATGGGCTGATCGTCATGGACGCCAGGCGCGACATCGAGGGGCAACAGAACGAAATGCGCCAGCTCGTGTCGAAGGCGCTGGCGCAGTACAAGCCGCGGAGAGGCACCTATGGAAAACGCACGCTTTTTTGGCGAAGGTTTGACCTACCTAAACCCGAGTGATCTGAAAGGCAAACTCATCGCCATCGAAGGCACCGACGGCGTGGGGCGCTCCACCCACATCGAGATGCTCCAAGAATGGTTGGAGGTGCAGGGCTATGGGGTGGTCACCACCGGCTGGACCCGCTCCAACTTGATGTCAAAAACGATCGAAGTGGCGAAGAAAGGCAACATCCTCGACCGGTGGTCGTTCAGCCTGCTGTACGCGACGGATTTTGCAGACCGGCTCGAGCACCAGGTGATTCCCGCCCTTCGGGCCGGATTCATCGTCTTGTCGGATCGGTACGTCTATACGGCGTTTGCCCGAGACCTCGTCCGGAGCGGCGATCCGGCCTGGATCCGGAATGTCTTCGGATTTGCCCTGGTGCCGGATCTGGTGTGTTACCTGAGGATGGATGTCGACACCCTGGCGCTCCGAGTGATTGAAAGCAAGGGGATGAACTACTGGGAGTCCGGCATGGACCTCCGCCTGAGCGGAGATCTCTTCGACAGTTTCAAAAAATATCAGTCACTGCTGATTGAGGAATTCGACAAGATGGCGGAGGAATTCCATTTCGAAGTGGTCGATGCGCGAAAATCGCCGGAAGAGATCCAGAATGCCTTGCGGTCAAAAATTCAGCCGGTGCTCAAAAATGGACAGACGATGAAAGCCTAACCGCCTCGGCTAGTCGCCGGCCAGGGTTCTGAGCTGTCCCGCCGTCAGCCACCACGTCAGACGGCCTCGCCCGGACTTGGGGCCGCTCTCGAACTCGATGAGACAGCCTCCCGCTTTCTTCAGGGCCAGCCCTTCGACCGGCTTGCCGAACAGCATGACCCCGGCGGTTTCTCCCAGATGAGGTTCATGCCCCACGCACACGACGCAGGCCTCTTCAGGCAGCCCGGCCAGAAACTGAACCAGCTTCTCCGGATTGGCCTCGGGCAGCAACTCATCACGGACCTGCAACTCCGGGCGGTTTCGGCAGATCTGCTTGAGGATCTTGGCCGTTTCCAAGGCACGGATGTACGGACTTGAGACGATGTGCGTCGGTGCGATCTTGAGCCGCACCAACCCTTCAGCCGCCTCTTGGGCGCGTTTCTCGCCCTTTGAGGTCAGGGGACGCTGCGCTTCCTCCCCCTTCCACTCTTCCCGATCCACGGCAATCCCATGCCGGAACAGGACGCACTTCATGGCTCACACTCCTCTCTCGTCCGACGGCAAATCCTTTCAACAGGATGGCGGCGATTGCTCATGTTGCCTGGTCTCCGCGCATGATGCAACCAGGCGTCGATCACGGCGCAGTGGGAATGGCGCAGGATGAAGACCCGTCACTCTCATCCGGATCGACTGCTCACATCCTACCAACTGGTCCGGGCAGCCCTGACCGGCATGGCGTCGGGACACCTGCGCCGGAAGACCTTGCACCGGCTTCGCATTCACCTCCGCCGACTGCAGGCCATGTATGAACTGATGGGAGAGGAGCCGACCGCCCGCATCCTTTCCCAATGTGTATCCCGCTTCAGCAAGATTCGGACACTCCAGGTCTTCCAGCAGTATCTGACACGCCTTCCGGCCCGGCATTCCGACCGACGGACAATTGCTCGCCTCATCACTAAGCGACGCCGAGGGTTAGAGACCGACGACGTCTACCGCAAGATCCGACGAATCGTGCGGCAGCATGCCCGGCCGCCGATTCCCGCGAGTGCCCGTTGGCTGACCGACCGCCTTGCCGCCCGCCGCGTCTCGCAGGTGGCCCGGCTTCGGGGGGAAGCATCGGCGGCGGCGGCCGACCCACGCCGGCGCACCCTCCATACCCTGAGATTGAGCATCAAGACGCTCCGTTATCAGGAAGAGTGCGGCTTCGGGCACCAGAACGACGCGCCCCACCTGGCGCGACTGCTCAAGCAGGCTCAGGATACCCTGGGCGCCTATGAGGACCGCGCGCAATTCAGGAAGCTGGCGCGACGCCTTGATTTAAAGAGCCTCAAGATGATCGAGCGAGATTTTCGCCAGGCCCGCAAACAGGCCCGGGCCCTTCCCGGTCTCTTGACGTTGCAGCTCCAACATGTCGAATCTCCTTCCCTCCATTCGCTCGCTCCCGCCTCGCCCCAAAAGCCGCCGCAGTCTAAATGCCCTAATCCGGACGTAAGGCCGTCGAGGAACTTCTGCAACACCAGAAACAGCACCCGATGACCCCGTCACGACGGAGGAAGGCGTCGCGAGGGGGGCTTTGCGCATCATCGACGCAGTCGGCGGTGCCATCGAGGCGCCTCACGGCGGGGATCGCGGTCCCGCGGGGCAGACCCTGCCCCTGCGGCAGGCTGAACACGTGCGAGAGGGAGCTGGCGGGAAGGCGCTTACGTCGGGGCGGGCAGCAGGTGCACGGCCTCGATCCACTGGGCGAGCCGTTCCGGCGTC
>SWDL01000260.1 GCA_005116795.1 Nitrospira sp.
TGGTGTCCGGCGACCCCGATCCGTCGCTCAGCGCCCAGAGAATCCTGGACCAGGTTGAACGCTCAGTTCGTCGCGGCAGCATTCTCGTGTTCCATGCCAACGGGAAGGGGGAGCACACCCGCGAGGTGATCGATCATTTGACGGCCGAGGTGCTGCCGAAGAAAGGCCTGACACCCGTCACCGTCTCTGAGCTTTTGTCATGCCGTCCACCGACCACAGCGTCACCGCGCCGGTGATCCGCCCGATGCGGGCGGAGGATCGTCCGGCCGCGATCGCGATCCTCGCGAACGCCGATCCCTGGCAGCGCCTCGGCTACACGACAGAGGACTGGGACCGGATCTTCGCGCCGGTGCCGCAGAACCGCGATACCTATGTGATCGAATCCGACGCCAGGGTCGCCGGCATCGCGATCCTCCGCCGGAAGTTTCTGATCGGGGATTATCTCGAACTCCTGGGCATCGCCGAATGGGCAAAGGGTCGTGGACTTGGCAGCCGGCTGTTGACCCATATCGAGTCGCTCGTGTTCGCCCGGACCAAGAACCTCTTCGCCTGCGTGTCGGAATTCAACCAGCCCGCGAGGCAGTTCTACGCTCGGAAAGGCTACCGCGAAATCGGACCGATTCCTGATCTCCTGATCGCCGGGGCGACCGAGATTCTCTTGCGAAAAACGATGGGACCGGCACGAGCAGAGAGCATGAACCATCAGCCATTAACCATTCCCGGGGATTAGACCGATGAAAGTCCGAAAGCTGCTCCATACCCGGATGCGCGTCAGCGACATGGACGTGACCATCCGCTTCTACACCGACGTGTTGGGGCTTGAAGTGATGGAGCGCAAAGTGTCCCCCCGCGGATCGCATTTGGCCTTCTTGAAAGTGCCCAACAGCGAGGAACTGATCGAGCTCTGCAGCTTCCCGGCGAGCGGCCCCGTCAAGGTCCAGGAAGATCTGGTCCACCTCGCGTTCGAAGTGGAGCATCTCGATGCCGCCATCGCGGCCTTGAACGCCAAGGGCGTGAAGGTCACCGATGGTCCGACCCGGACCGCTTCCGGCAGTCGGTTCATCTTCATCGACGCGCCCGACGGGTACGAGATCGAGTTGATCGAGCGACCTCCGGGCGTGGCGTTAGCGTAAAAAGATGTCATTGGTCAACAGTCATTGGGGGGGAATTCTTCACCAGTGACTAATGACCAGTGACTAATGACTTCTTCAATCTTGAGGGAGAGTTGAGCATGAAGAACAGCTTCTTCCGAGGTCACGGCCTCGGGAACGACTACCTCGTGATGGATCCCAAGGAGCTTAGCTTTCGCCTGACGCCCAAAGCGATTCGCGCGGTCTGCGATCGGCACTGGGGGCTGGGGAGCGACGGCATTCTGGCGCTGGCGCCCTCGAAGAAGGCGGACTTCGGCTTGCGGATCTACAACCCGGATGGGAGCGAGGCCGAAAAATCCGGCAATGGTTTGAGAATCTTCGCCCGCTACCTGCATGCCACGCGCAAGGCGACACGGCCCTCGTTCACCGTGGAGACGAAGGGCGGCATCGTGCGCATCCAGTTGCATCTCGATCGGCACGGGGACGCCGGCGAGGCCACCGTGGAGATGGGTGAGGCGACATTCAACCCGAACGCGCTTCCCTGCGCCCTAGCCGTCGACGCCCTCATCGACCAACCGATCGAGGCGGCCGGCCGCTCGTTGCGCTTTACCGGCGTGAGCGTGGGCAATCCCCATTGCGTCGTCTTCAAACCGACCGGCGACCAATGGACTCGGGAGGAGCTGCTGTCGCTGGGGCCGGCGCTGGAGACCCACCCGCTCTTTCCGAAACGGACCAATGTCCAACTGGCCGTGCCCACCGGTCCCCGTGAGCTGTTCATCCTCATCTGGGAGCGCGGGGCCGGTGAGACCCAGGCCTCCGGTTCTTCCTCCTGCGCGGCGGCCGGCGCCGCCGTCCGACTGGGATTGGTCCAGAGCCCCGTGACCGTCAGGATGCCGGGCGGCGCCCTGCGTATCGAGGTCGGGAACGCGTTTCAATTGATCATGAAAGGCCCGGTGGCGGAAGTGGCGCGCGGCACGCTGAGTCCGTCGTTCATCCGTACCCTAAAGTAGCATCCCCCATGGCAAGCGACACGCTCCAGTCCAAGCTCGATCACCTTCCCGAGCAGCCCGGCGTGTATCTCATGAAGAGCGGGCGCGGGGAGATGCTCTACATCGGCAAGGCCCGCGTCCTGGCCGATCGGGTTCGGAATTACTTCCAACCAGGCGCCGAGCACACACCCAAGACCAGTCTGCTCGTGAGCCAGATCGCGGATATCGAGACGATTGTCACGCGCTCGGAGCTCGAAGCGCTCATCCTGGAAAGCAACCTCATCAAGCGCCATCGTCCGCGGTTCAACGTGGTGCTGCGGGACGACAAGCAATATCCCTACCTGCGTCTCCCGATCAAAGAGGCATTCCCCAGACTCTCCATCGTCCGCCGTGTCCAGAAGGACGGGGCCCTCTACTACGGGCCCTACACGCCGGCCGGGGCCCTGCGCGAAACGCTGAAGGTCATCAAGAAAGTGTTTCCCCTCGCCACTTGCACCCTCGACATCGACGGGAAGGCGGAGCGGGCCTGCATCGAGTTCGAGATCAAGCGGTGCATGGCCCCCTGTACCGGCAATCAAACCCGCGATGAGTACCATCACATCGTCACACAGGTGCGGTGGTTCCTGGAAGGGCGCGATACCGAACTGTTAGAGGGACTGCGGGCCGACATGGAGGCCGCCGCCGACCGACAGGATTACGAAGAGGCGGCGAGGCTGCGGGACCGTGTGTTCAAAGTTGAGCGCACCCTGGAACGGCAGCGAATTACCCAGACCGCCTCAACGGATCAGGACGTGATCGGCCTGGCTCACCAGGGCACGGCGGCGGATGTGCAACTCCTGTTCGTCAGGGGTGGGCTCCTGATCGGACGGAAGGATTTCTTTTGGGCCGACGCCCTGGCCGTGTCCGACGAAGAGCTGATCCGCTCGACGATCGAGCAGTTCTACAACAAGGAAGGACTGCCCCCGAAAGAATTGCTGACCTCGGTGTCCTTATCGGACAGCCCTCTCATTGAAACCTGGCTGGGGGAGAAGAAAGGCGAATCCGTGCGCGTCGTCGCCCCGGAGCGCGGCGCCAAGCACGAGCTGATCAAGCTGGCGGAGGAGAACGCCGCCGCCGCCCTGATGGATCATCTGCGCGACGAAGAAACCGATCGGATCGCCGCCGAGGAACTCCGCCGTCTGCTCAAGCTCGACAAGGCCCCCAAGCGGATCGAAGGATTCGATATTTCCAATACGATGGGAGACCACTCCGTCGCCTCGCTCGTCGTGTGGGACGATGGGGAGATGAAAAAGGCCGACTACCGGAAGTTTCGCATTCAGACCGTCGCAGGGGCCGACGACTTTGCCAGCATGCAGGAAGTCGTTCGCCGTCGATATGGCGTCTCCGCTGACGCGCCGGACTCCAGCACGGAGCATCTCCCCAGGCCCGACCTGATCCTCATCGACGGCGGATTGGGCCAATTGGCCGCGGCACAGGAGGGACTCCGCCAAGCGGGCTTCGCGCAGATTCCTCTCTTCGGACTGGCGAAGGCTCGAGGGGACAAGGAGGAGCGTATCTTTCTGCCGGGCCGAAAGAATCCCATCCTGCTGCACGCGACCTCACCCGCCACACATCTGGTCCAGCGCATCCGGGACGAGGCGCATCGATTTGCCGTCACCTATCATCGAAAACTGCGCGGCAAGGCCCTGATCGCCTCCAGGCTCGACGCGATCGCGGGGGTGGGCGAAGTCCGGCGTACGCGCTTGCTCCAACACTTTACCAGTCTCGACCAGATCGCCGCCGTGTCGGACGACGAACTGCGGGACGCGGCCGGGATCGATGCCGAGACGGCCGGGCGCATCCGCGCCGCCCTCAGGAAAATCCCGACGTCCCCTTGACCCCCTTCCCTGAGCGAATCGGATTCCATCCGGACTTGCATCAAGCTCCCCCCTGTTCTGCCGATAGCATAGGAGGGGAATGCTTCCACCAAACGGCATGGTCAAGCCGGATGTGCCGGACAGTAGGGACTTATGATGGAGAAGCACCCGAAATCAGTCGACAGCCGACCTGCGGAAGACCGGTGAGCACGCGGCGCATTTCCATTGCGGACCTGAAGCCGGGCATGTTTGTGGTCGGCCTTGATCGCTCCTGGCTTGAAACTCCCTTCGTGCGTCATCATTTCCTGATTAAGGACCAGGAGGATATCACGCGTCTCAAGCACGCGGGGGTCCGGACGCTGTCCATCGACCCAATCAAGGGGCTGGATGTGGAAGCCGCGACGCCGGCCGGCCTGAGGCCCTTGGAACCTGAGCCAACGGTCGCGCCTCTTGCCGCTGAGACGTCGCACGCAGGCAGCCTTGCGGAGGAGATGGCCGCCGCCCGTTCCGTTCGCGACCAAGCAACACAGGCCTTGCAGCGCCTGTTCGATGGGGTCAAGACCGGCGCTCCATTCGACCTTTCCGGGCTGGTCCAAGCCTTGGACGACTTGCTCACGGAACTGGTGCAGCATCGCACGGCCATGATGCTCTTGGTGCAGATCTCCCGGATGGAGCGGTCCGATAGAGATCCCTGCGCGCATGCCCTCGATGTCGCGGTCCTTTCACTCGCTCTCTCGCTCGCGCATGGATTCGACATGCCCACCGTCAAACAGCTCGGTCTGGGCGCCTTGCTGCACGACGTCGGGGAGCTTCGCTTGCCCTCAAGCTTGTTCGGCTCTTCGTCCTGGCAAGTGGGTGATTTTCGTCTGATTTCAGATCGGATCGAGC
>SWDL01000261.1 GCA_005116795.1 Nitrospira sp.
TGTCGGGTGAAGAGAAGGCGGCGATCTTCTTGTTGGCGATCGGAGAAGAAGCCGCGTCCCTCGTCATGCGGTATCTGGACCCGAAGGATATCCGTCGGATTGGATCGCAGATGACGACGCGCTCCAACGTCACGAAGGCGGAAGAACATCTCGTGATGAAAGAGTTCGACGCCGCCGCCCGTGAAGGGGAGGTCACCTACGAAGGAAAGGAATACATCAAGACCATCCTCACCAAAGCCCTGGGAAACGAGAAAGCGTCCCGCATCATGGAGACCTTGACCGCGACCTCCTATCCCGGGCTGGAGTCTCTGAAGTGGCTAGATGCCAAATCGCTTGGGCAACTCATTAAGACCGAACATCCGCAAACGATCGCCGTCATCCTCGGATACCTGGACCCGGATCAGGGGAGCCAGGTGTTGAGACTGCTGCCGGATCATCTCCGGCCGGATGTGGCCCACCGGTTGGCCACCATGGACCAGGTGGATCCTCAGATCCTCCAGCATCTCAGCGACGTGCTCCAGGAAGCCACCATGCACAGCGGGAGCACCCGCTCGGAAAATATCGGTGGGCCCAAGCTGGTGGCGGACATGATCGCGCGACTGGACAAGTCGACCGAGGGCAGCATCATGGAGGTGATCACGCAGCGGGCGCCCACGCTGGCCGACAATATCCGATCGCTGATGTTCGTCTTCGACGACCTGGGCAAGCTGGACGATCGCGCGATGCAGGAACTGATGAAAGACGTCAACAAGGACGATCTGCCGATGGCGCTGAAGGCCGCGTCACCCGATGTCCGGGACAAGTTCTTCAAGAACATGTCGGCCCGCGCCTCGCAGATGTTGCAAGAGGATATGGAGGCGCGCGGTCCCGTCAAGCTGTCCGACGCGGAGAAAGCCCAGCAGCGTATCCTCGGCGTCTGTAAGAAGCTGGAGCAGGACGGCCGGATCGTCGTCGGCGGAAAGGGCGAGGACCTGGTATGAGCCAGGTGCATCCTAAGGGGGAGGGGGCGACGGTCTCGTCCGGGGACGTGCTCAAGTCCTTCGTCGAAGACTCGCCGGACGGAGCGGCACGCGCCTCTGCCTGGGCCGCGCCCGTGCCGCACGTGCTGATCCTGGACGACGAGGAGTCCCTCCGCGATCTCTTGAAGGAAGTGCTGAGCGAGGAGGGGTATCGTGTGTCAACGGCCGGCGACGGCCGCACCGCGATGGCCCTCATGGCCCAGTCGCCGGTGGACGTCCTCCTGACCGACCTGAAGTTGCCGGATACCACGGGTCTGGATGTCGTGGAGCAGGTGAGACGCCTCGATCGCCGTGTGCGGTGCGTGGTGATGTCCGGATACGGGAGCATCGATCTGGCCGTGCAGGCCATGAAAGAAGGCGCGGTGGAGTTTATCGCCAAACCGTTCAAGCCTGAGGTCGTCGTCCTCACCGTGCGGCGCGTGCTCGAAGTGGCGCGCCTGCGTCAGGAAAATGCGGTGCTGAAAGGGGGCGCCCTACGGGCGTCCGGGATTCGGGTCACGAACTTTCAACTCGAAGACATGGGACAGGCCGGGACAAGTCCTGCGCGCGACAACCCGAACGAAGCCGGTCGGCCACCGAAGACGTCTGAATACGACAAGGGACTGGCCGACGGCGAAAATCGGGCTCGCGAAAAATTCGGCGTGCAGACGGAGCGGCAACATGCCCTCCTGGCCCAGGTGGTGAAACAGATCGAGCAGGCCTCGGTCGGTCTGCTGGGAAAAGTGGAGGAACAGGTCGCCGGACTGGCCTTCGAAATCGCGCGCAAAGTCATCCATCAGGTGGCGGAAGAGCGGCGCGAGCTGGTGTTGTCGCACGTGCAAAATGCGGTCGGACGCATTCGCGACAGCGCAAAGGCCGGAGGCCTGGTCCATGTCCGGGTCCATCCCACTGACGTGCCGTTCCTGGAAGCGGCCCGGGACACGATCGCCGGAAATTTCGACGGTCCCGTGTCCCTCGTGGTGGAATCGGATCCATCAATCAGCCCCGGAGGATGTCGGGTCGAGACGGAGACGCGCTTGGTGGACGCGACTCTCGAAGCGCAACTGGTGCGGCTGGGTGAGGCCTTAAGACGAAAGGACCCTCGTGGCGGTTCATGATCTGCTCGATCGGGTGGACCCGCTCGCTGTCCATGGCCGGATTGCGCAAGCCGTCGGCATCGTCCTCGAAGGCTACGGCCCCGTCACCTCGATCGGGGAAATCTGCGAAGTCACGCGGGAAGACGGGGAGGGCAGCGTCATGGCGGAAGTCGTGGGCTTCCGCGGCGACCGCGTGCTGCTCATGCCCCTGGGGGAAATGCGTGGCATCGGACCCGGGAGTCGTCTCATCGTCCGCGGCAAGTCCGCGGCCGTCCCGGTCGGACCTGACTTGCTGGGACGGGTGCTCGACGGCTTGGGACAGCCGCTGGATCGGCGCGGGCCAATTCCAGCCGAGAAGGCCTATCCGCTCTATGCGCCGCCGATGAATCCGTTGCTGAGAAAGCGGATCAGCAAACCGTTCGATACCGGCGTCCGAGCGATCAATGGCTTCCTGACCTGCGGCCAGGGACAGAAGGTCGGCATCTTCGCCGGCTCCGGCGTGGGGAAGAGCATCCTGCTCGGGATGTTGAGCCGGTATACTGCCGCCGACGTGAACGTGATCGCGCTCATCGGAGAGCGGGGACGCGAAGTCAAAGAGTTTCTGGAGCGAGACCTGAAAGCCGAAGGGCTCAAGCGGTCCGTGGTCGTGGTGGCCACGTCTGATCAGCCGCCGCTGGTCCGCTTGCGCGGCGCGTTTCTAGCGACGGCGATCGCTGAGTATTTTCGAGACGCCGGCAAGAACGTCCTGCTGATGATGGATTCACTGACCCGGTTTGCGCATGGGCAGCGTGAGGTCGGTCTGGCGATCGGCGAGCCGCCCACCTCGAAGGGCTATACGCCGTCGGTGTTCGCGCTGCTGCCGAAACTGCTGGAACGCGTCGGCACGGGCAGCGGCGCCGGCACCATTACGGCCATCTATACGATTCTGGTGGAAGGCGACGATCTCTCCGATCCCGTCGCGGATGCCGTCCGGGCCATTCTGGATGGGCACATCGTGCTGACCCGAGACCTGGTGGCCCGGAACCATTTCCCGGCGATCGACATTCTACAAAGTACCAGCCGCGTCATGCGCGACATCGTGACACCGCAGCACCATCAGGCCTCGCGCTCCGTCGTGGAACTCCTGGCGACCTACAGGCGGTCGGAGGATCTGATCACCTTGGGCGCCTATAAGCCGGGCGCCAACAACCGACTGGACCGCGCCGTCGGCAACATCGATGCGATCAACGGCTATCTCCGGCAGGAGGTCGGCGAGCGTGCGCCGCTGGCCGACTCCATTACGTCACTGTTTAAACTGGCTGAAGGCGCGAGATGAACCTGGGTGTCCTCCTCAACTACCGGTCTCAGGTGGAGGAAGCCCTGCGGACGGAGCTGTCCAGGATGCAGGGGGTGTGGCATGAGGCGGAAGCGGTGGTTCGTGAGCTGGAGGGACTGGCCGAGAAAGAGTCGACGCGATATCTCGTCGACGTGCAGGCAGGCCTGGCTGCGGAGGAAGTCGTCGGGAGACAGGGTGAGTTGGAGGCGCTGGCCGATCGGATCCGTCGGGCCAAGGCCGCGGTGCTCGAGTCTCAGCAACGGTGTGGCGAGAAGCTGGGAGAGGTTCTCGCTGCGGCCCAAGAGCGGCGGAAGTTGGAGTTGGTCGATGAACGGCAACAGCGTCGCGCAGAATCGGACGCGAACCGTCAGGAACAGCATGACCTTGACGAGCTGGCCGGTCGGCGGTATCTCGCGGAACGGAGAAACAACTCGACAGCGGAGGAAGGCGGGGAGGGCCATGAAGGGTAACGGCAGAAGTGCCGGTCGGTACCTCCTGCTGTTGGTCCTGATCGGAGTCGGCTTGGCCATCGGTTGGCTTGGAATGGTCGCCGGCTGGGCCGGCGAGACGCCTACGGCGAAGGTCCCGGAGGCGGGGGCGCCGCCGCCCCTACAGACCGCGGTCCCGGGGGAGAGCGCGGGGGCCAAAGGTCAGACCGACAAGGTGCAGGGCCCGGCGCTCGACGATGTGCGGGACATCCTCCAGGTCCTGAATCAGCGAAAGGACGCATTGGCGAAAAAAGAAGAAGCCCTTCGAGATGCGGAAGCCCGGATCGCCGCGCTGAAAGCGGAGGCGGAAAAGATTCTGGACCGCTATGAAACAGCGGTGAAGAAAACAGCTCAGGCGCAGGTGGATGCGCGGAAGGCTTCCGTCGCCCAAGCCGTCAAGATGTTCGAGTCGATGCCGCCGGAAGAGGCAGCCACCCGTCTCGAGAAGATGCCGGAACACACGGCGATGGAGCTGCTCCGTGAACTGAAGCCGAAGGCGGCGGGGGCCATTCTGGCGGTCGTGAAACCGGAGAAGGCCGCCAAGCTCACCGAAAAGTTCTTTGGGCCGGTCGCCCGCGAATCTAGCCGGACGAACTAACGCCGCGCTTATTCTCCCTCATCGCTCCTGTGCCTCGTAAGCCGTTCCTGTCCTTTCTTGCCTGTCTGAGGCGACAGCGCGCAACTTTTTGCCGCTGCAGGAGAGCAGCAATTGCCTACTGATCCGAGCCCTGGCCGGACGCCAAAACCAAGTGATTGAAACTACGAGGCATTTACCGGGTGGTCCCGTGGCACGAAGCTTGTGATATGGGGAAATCAGAATAGAACAGATAGGCGCGGGCCCCTCACCCTCTTGCGACAGGACAGACCAGTGAATATTGATCAATTCCTCAATGTCGGGCCACAGAGTGATGTGGCCGTTGAGGCGCCGAACCCCCCGGCCCTCTCGACTGCGGCCTCCGGGTCCGATGCCTTCCGGCAGTCCCTCCGCCGGGCCGCAGACGGCAAGCAGGCGCCTGACGGCATTTCACAGGATCGCGCCGGGGCCGCGGCTTCGAGCCGGATCAACAAGACGACATCCGATGAGGCTCCGCCCCAAACACTGGAGGATCTCGAAGCCGAACGTGATTCGCCCCCAGAGGCCCCATTGACTCAGGCTCAACTGGCCTGGCTCTTGGCGCAACTGGCAGGAGTCGCCGATACCAACGGCCCCGCCCTCCCGATCGACGGGCAGGGACAGGGCCTGGAGATTCTTGTCCATGACACGGCCATCACCGATCTGAGCCGGCTCGTGAGCGCGCTCGCGTTGGTCGGGAGCGCCATCGGGACGACCGGGACGCCGAGCCCGCAGGCGACCGACGAAGTGGCCGCGAGCAACGTGGAAGCCCAGGGATTCTCGAATCTCTTCGCACAGGCGACGGTCCAGGCGCTCGGCGTCACGGCGACAGTGCCCACGGCCACAGACCAGGGCGACACGAAAGTGCTCCTGTCTCCTCCGGTCCCTCCCGCTGCGGTGACCCTCAACCAGTCTGGAACCGAACTGTTCAAGAAGCCGCTGACGACTGACGCCCCGGTACAACGAGATTCACACCTCCTCACACCTCCGGAGGTGACGCCGAAGGCTGCCGAGACCGCTGTCCCGGAGGCGTCTCTACGCGATGCCGATGGACCGACCCCAGCCGAGTCGGAGCTTGCGGCCTTGGAAAATCAAGCCGGGCGCAACGTCATTGTCCGACCGCAGACGTCCGCTCCACGCCCGGTGAAGCAAGAGGGCGTCCTGATCGCCGCTGAGAAGGCGGGTGGCGGCGCGACTCACACGACCGACCAGCTCCTCGTGGCTGAAACCGGAAAGAGTCATGCCGGACTGTTCGAAGACGAGAACCAGGATGCGGCCTTGGCGAAGCGCATGGATCGCACGACCGAGGGGGGTCCGGAGAACCGCCACAGTCAGGCTGATGGGGCGATCGTCTCACCCTTTAGTCTTCCGCAACATGAGACAGAGGCGCGTGGCGCCGCCACGGCGGCGAAAGCCCAGCCGGTCGCCGTCGTCCCTTTGGTGAACACACAGGATCAGGCAAAGACAGGTGGGCCGCAGACGATCCGGTTCGAAGTGTCGCCGCCTGACATGGGGCGTGTCCAGGTGCGCATGTCCGTGTCTGACCACTCGGTCTACACGAATGTGCTCACGGATCAGTCCGCCGTGCGCGATCTGCTGCTGAAACAACAGGACCGATTACAAGATGCCCTCGGCGCCTATGGACTCGGGGTGGGAAGCTTCAACGTGGAAGTCGGTGGGCAGGGACAGCAACGAGGCGAATTCGGAGCACAACCGGATCCCCGCATGCTCGCAAGGCTGGCCGCCCAGGTTCCGAGGGCGGGCAGCCAGGCCACAGCGGCGTCCGGATGGGATGAACGCGGGCTCAATGTGTTTGCTTAGAGGGGGGATACGCGCATGAACGAGATCGGCAATGTCCTTTCAGCACAAACGGCGGGTGGCGCATCCGCGGCGGATGCCTCGAAAACGAATGGGGAGTTGACACAGAACGAGTTTCTGAAGCTGCTCATCACCCAGTTGCAGCAGCAGGACCCGTTGAAGCCGACCGACAGCGACTCGTTTATTCAGCAAGTCACGGGCTTCAATCAGCTCGATCAGTTGCTCAAGCTGGTGAAGATCGGCGAGCAGCAGCTCGATCTCCAGGGTGGGACAAAGAACACCGCAACCGGTGGGACTACGATTCAGCCTGGCGCGCCCCATACGCCGCCGGAATTCCAATTGCCGAACCTGGATGAGGCGTAAGACGTCAACGCGGGCGATTACACAAGACGGATGTTTGTCGTATAGGAGGTTTGTCACATGGGTCTTACATCACTGTTCGCGGCAGTCAGCGGACTCAATGCCTTCGGGAATGCGCTGTCGGTCACAGGGAATAACATCGCCAACCTGTCGACGATCGGCTACAAATCGAGCAAGGCGACGTTCTCCGATTTGGTGACGTCCAGCCTGGGGGGGAGCTCGGGGTCCAACCAAATCGGAAGAGGCGTGTTCACCGGCGCCATTCTGAGCCAGTATACCCAGGGGTCCTTGTCCACCTCGGGGAACGGACTGGATATGGCGGTCGACGGAAACGGGTTCTTCCGGGTCAGGAACAATGACAATGCGATTTTCTATAGCAGAGCCGGACAGTTTCGGGTCGACAAAGACGGGAAAGTCGCTGATCCCAACGGCAACTTTCTCCAGGGCTTTCAGGCCAATCCCTCAGGTGTGCTCTCTGGGGCCCTCTCCGACATCACCCTGAGCAACGCGATTTCCTCGCCCCAGGCCACCTCGACGGGATCGATCACGGCGAACCTGAACGCGACCGCGACTGCGCCGACCGCCCCATTCAGTTCCAGTGATCAGTCGAGCTACAATTTTTCCACCAGCATGACGGTCTATGACACGTTGGGGAGTAGTCATACGCTGGCGCTCTATTTCGTCAAGACCGGAGCCGGCGCTTGGAACATGCATCACGAATTGGATGGTCTGACGGGGACGACCACAGGAGGGAGCGTGACGAATCCTGTCGCGCTGACTTTCAGCGGCGCCACGGGGGCATTGACCCTTCCGGCCACATCCCCGGTGGTGAACTATACGTCGGCCCAGGTGGGCAATAATGCCAGCGCATTGGCCGTGACGCTGACCATCTCGAATGTGACTCAGTTCGGTGCGCCGAATTCGGTGAGCACCGTCGCTCAGAATGGCTTTGCCTCCGGCTCCATCGCCGGGACGTCGATCGATACGAGCGGGGTCGTGACCGGCCGGTTCACGAACGGACAGGTTCGTACGCTGGCTCAGGTGGCTCTCAGCCGCTTTACCAATCCGGACGGCCTGACTCGATCCGGGAAAAACCTTCTTGCGGAGTCCAATGCCTCGGGCCAGGCGACCACCTCGGCGCCGAACAGCGGCGGCACCGGCCGAATCCTCTCCGGCTCATTGGAACTGTCCAACGTAGACCTGGGAGAGGAGTTCATCGACATGATCTCCGCCCAACGTGGCTTCCAAGCCAATTCACGGGTCATCACGACGACGGACGATCTGTTGCAGGAATTGGTGAATCTGAGGAGATAACGGAGGATTCACGGCTGACAGCTCAGGGGGCTGTCGGCGTGAAGAATGGGGCGGTCGGTCTTCATCAGACCGACCGCCCTTTTTTCTTGGGCTCACGGCCGACAGCCGGTCGGTGAGACCCCTTCCCGTCCCACGTCACCTTTCTGACATCGTCAACGTGGCAGGGGGCAAGGGGAGCAGAAACCGCCCACCGGACTCATGGATTTCCAGGAGTCCGGACGGACAAAAAACGGCGCCACTCGATTCTCCGCATCTGGCGCGTCGTTTGTCAGGGCCAGGTCTTGGGCAGAAACTGCAGCCTCCCGGTCGCGCGCCAGGATGACAAGAGTTTCGAGTGGCATACCCATTGCAAATTCTCCTGCGGCCAACCCTTTTAGCTCAGGAGAGGACACAGCCATGGCAGACGCAGCAGACGCAAAAGACGCAGACGGCAAAGAGGCTCCGCTACCCGGGGGTATTCCCATCAAGCTGGTCATGATCATCGGGGTGGGTGCGTTGGTGTTGGGATTGGGCGGGGCCTTCGTCGCCTTCAAGATGATGTCTCATCCGGCGCCAGAACCGGCGGCTTCGACGCCTGCGCATGAGGCGCCGGCTGCCGGTCACGCGGAAGCGCCGAAGGCGACTCCCGCCTCCGCCGGTCCGGGAACGATCTTCGATCTGGAACCGTTCATCGTGAATCTCGCGGACACCCCGGAAACCCGCTACCTCAAGCTGACGGTCAAGCTGGAACTGGAGAACGACTCAGTGAAGGAGGAGGTCACCAAGCGAACCCCGCAAGTGCGGGATGCGATCCTGATTCTCCTGACGAGCAAGGATTCGGTGACCGTGCGGAGCACGCAGGGCAAGTTTCAGCTTCGCGACGAGTTGACGAGTCGGGTCAATGCGGTGCTTCCCAAGGCGGGCGTCCGGTCCGCCTATTTCACGGATTTTGTGGTGCAGTAGACAGAAGGAGAGTGATTGGTAATGAGGTGATCAGTGATTGACAGGAGAAGGCCTCCTCATCTCGGCAACACCGAATTACTAATCACCAATCACTTAATCACAGGACTCTAGGCGATGGCGGAAAAGATTCTCTCACAGGATGAAGTCGATGCCTTGCTGAAGGGGGTGGTCTCCGGTGACGTGGACACCAGCCCTAAGCAGGAGGAACCGGATCAACCCACCAAAGCCTATGACCTGCTGAACCAGGAAAAGATCATCCGCGGGCGGATGCCGGCAATGGAGATGATCAATGACCGCTTCACGCGCTTACAGGCCTCAACCTGGAGAGCCGCCCTGCATGAGGAGATCGACTTCAGCATCGTCTCCACCCAGGTCATCAAATTCGGAGAGTTCATCAAAAAGATCCCGCTGCCGTCCTCTTTGAGCATTTTCTCGATGGAACCGTTCCGGGGACAGTGCCTGTTCGTGATGGACGCCTTTTTGGTGTATCTGCTGGTGGACCATTTTTTCGGCGGGAGCGGCCAGACCCACGTCAAGCCCGAAGGCCGTGATTTTACGATGGTCCAACAGCGCGTCATCAAGACGGTGGTGGCGCAATCCCTGGCGGATCTTGAGAAGGCCTGGCAGGCCCTGGCGCCGGTTCGGATCAAGCCGATCCGGTCGGAGAGCAACCCGCAGTTTGCGACCGTCGTCGGCCCGTCCGAAATCGTCATCGCGGTCACGCTGCAAGTCGCGCTGGGGGAGAACACGCGGGATTTCTTCCTCGCCTATCCCTATTCGATGATGGAGCCCATCAAGGAGAAGCTCTATTCAGGGTTGGTGTCGGAGCACACGGGGCAGGACAGCGGATGGCCGAATAAATTCAAGGCTGAACTCCAGAGCGTATCCATCCGGGCGACGGCGCGATTGGGAACCACCACCGTCCGCGTCCGGGACGTGATGAACTTCAGCCCGGGCGATGTGCTCGTGCTCGATCAAGGTCCCGGGGACCCGTTGCGACTCATGATCGAAGGCGCCCCAAAATTCGAGGGCACAGCGGGCGTGGTCCGCGGCGGTCAGGCGTTCAAGATTTCACGGGTGCTGACGTCCCCGGACGATCGATGAGACCGGTATCCTGCGTTCACACATGACAGGCCGATTACGGCGTCAGCAACTTACACCGGAGCATACGAATGGCGAACATGGACGTTCCGCACACCGCGGACAAGCAGGTAGCGCAAGCCGGGGATTCCAAGTCCCCGCAGTTCCCAGGCGGCGATGGAAAGGCCGGGGTGATGGACGTCAAGAACCTCGACTTCATTCTCGACATCCCGATGCAGATCACGGTGCAACTGGGGTCGGCGCGGATGTACGTGCGCGAGTTGCTGCAGCTCGGGCAGGGGTCTGTGGTGGAGCTGGACAAGCTCGCCGGCGAACCCATGGAAGTGCTGGTGAACAACAAGCTGGTGGCGCGCGGCGAAGTCGTGGTGGTGAACGAAAAGTTCGGGATCCGCCTTACGGATGTCG
>SWDL01000262.1 GCA_005116795.1 Nitrospira sp.
GCTGGCGATCCCCCGCCGGGTCTATACGAACATGCAGATCACCTACGTGGCGGAATCCATCATTGATCTGTTCCACCGCCGCCAAACCCTCCGGGGCCTCCGGATCACCTATGAAGCTCCGGTCCTGCGCCACTTCACCGCTCGATTCGAAGAGATCCGGTAGTTGTCACCCCTCACGCGCCACGACCCCTGACCGCTTTCCTTGTCCCTTCCCGGGTGACGAATCACATAGGACGATCCGTCATCCGCGTCGCGCAACCTGCCGGGCCCTCGCCGGCTCGCCCGCATCGGAAAACGTGAAACTGTTTGACTTGAGCACGATTGGGCGTAGCCTCAAGTCATAGAACATGGCCGGTGACACCCGCGCGCGGTGCGATCGGAAGGGAGGGGATGAACCATGCAAAGCGGAACAGACGGCGAACAGCCCGGCATGACCCCGACCGTCTCGGAAGAGCTCCTTCGCCTGATGGTCGAGTCGTTCCCGTGCGGCCTGCTCATGACCGACCAACAGGGCACGATCGAGATGGTCAATGCACAGACCGAACAGATGTTCGGATACGGACGGGATGAGTTGATCGGACGGCCCACCGAGGTGCTGCTCCCGGAACGATACCGCAGGGGGCATCAGGTCAGCCGGGCCGGCTTTCTTGGGGCTCCGGTCATGCGCCCGATGGGAGCGGGACGGGATCTCTACGGCCTCCACAACGACGGCAGGGAGTTCCCCGTCGAGGTCAGCCTCAGTCCGGTCGGGACCGGGCAGGGGATCCACGTCGTGTGCTGCATGCTCGACATTTCTGCGAGGAAGCGCATGGAGGCTCAGCTCTTCCATGTCGCTCTGCGCGCCACGAACGACGCGGTGTGGGACTGCGACATGCGGACCGGTACCGTCAAGTGGCACGGCAACCTTCAGACGCTGTTCGGGTATGCGGCCGAGGCGGTCGGCTCGGACCGCGCTTGGTGGGCTGATCGCGTACACCCGGCGGACCATGAGCGAGTCTTGTCCAGCATCCAGGTGGTGATGGAGGGAGGCGGAGAATTCTGGGGATCAGAGTACCGGTTCCGGAAGGCCGATGGCTCCTATGCCCACGTGGCTGATCAGACGTATATCCTGAGAGATGAAGCAGGATCTCCGGTGCGCATGACGGGGTCCATGTGCGATGTGAGCGAGCTGAAGCAGAAAGACGCGGCCCTTCGGGAGAGCGAGGCCCGTTTCCACATGCTGGCCGATACGGCGCCGGTGCTGATCTGGATGGCAGGAGCTGACTCGCGGTGCGTCTATTTCAATAAACCGTGGATGGACTTCACCGGAAGGCCGATCGAGCAGGAAGTCGGCGATGGCTGGGTGGACAATGTTCACCCCGATGATGTGTCGGGCTGCATGGAGACCTATCGGACGGTGTTCCAGAACCGCCGGCCCTTCACGAGAGAGTACCGGTTGAAGCGGGTGGATGGGGACTATCGTTGGATGTTGGAAACGGGCGTGCCTCGGTTTTCTCTGGACGGCGCGTTCGCCGGGTACATCGGCACCTGTATCGACATCACCGAACGGAAGCTCGCAGAAGACAGCACGCGCATTGCCCTCGAGCAGCGGGAAGCCTTACTCAAGGAAATCCACCATCGCGTAAAAAATAATTTGCAGATCGTGTCCAGTTTGCTGAATCTGCAATCGAACGCCAATCGAAACAAGAAGGTCTCGCATTTGCTGAAAGAATGTCAGCTCCGCGTGATGTCGATCGGTCTCCTCCACGAAACGTTGTATCGCTCCGGGAATCTGTCCAAGGTGGCGATGATGGAGTACATCCGCGCCTTGACCGACCATCTGCTTCGGTCTTACGGGGTTGATTCGAACACCATCGCCGTGACCGTGGACGTGGATCAGATCGGACTCAATATCGAGACGGCGCTGCCTTGCGGTCTGATTCTTGATGAACTGCTGTCCAATTGTTTGAAGCATGCGTTCCCGGAGGGACGACGGGGTGAGATTCATGTCGAGCTGCGGTCGAATCCAGACCAGACGGTGACGTTGTGCGTCAAGGATAATGGAGTCGGGATCCCCGATGCGGTGAACCTGGAAGAGGTGCGATCCTTGGGGCTCGAATTGGTCGAGCTCTTCTCCGACAAGCTGGAGGGCGTTCCTGAATTTCGGCGTGACAACGGGACCGAATTCCGGTTGAGGTTCGCTGAGTTGTCTTACACGGAGCGGATGTGACGCCATGACCAAGCCCCACGTGTTGATCGTCGAGGACGAGCCGGTGACGGCGAAGGATCTTCGGCAGACCCTCATGCACTTCGGGTACCTGGTGCCTCCGCCCGTCTCGACCGGGACCGACGCCATCAGGCAAGCGAGAGAAGTCCAGCCCGACCTGGTGTTGATGGATATCGTCTTGAAAGGCCCGATGAACGGCATCGAGGCGGCCACGTTCATCACCCTGCACTTGGACATCCCGATCGTGTTCCTCACCGCCTATGCGAACGACGTTGTGCTCGATCAGGCCAAAGCCGCGGCCCCCGTCGGGTATCTACAGAAGCCGTTTCAGCCGACCCAACTCCGGACGGCGATCGAGATCGGTCTCCATGAACACCAGGCGAAGCAGCGGTTGCGTGCCGCGTATCAGTGGATGGCGGCGACCTTGCAGTGCATGGGAGACGCGGTGGTCATGACCGATCGGACGGGGCGGATCCGCTTCATGA
>SWDL01000263.1 GCA_005116795.1 Nitrospira sp.
CTCGATGATGGTGGGCTCAAGGCTGACGCGCGCCTTGATGGAGTTCGAAATCAAACAGGCGGCCTCGGCCTTTTCCAGGAGCTCCTTGGCCTTGGCCGGATCGCCCCCCGGAGTCAGCGTCAGACGAGGCCTGAGGATGACGGAGGTAAACTGAAACTTCCCGCCCACGAGTTCGAGCCGGCCCTCGGCCTCGCTCTCGTACGCGTGAAACGCGTAGCCGGCACGGTCGGCGAACGCCAGGAAGGTGCTCATGGTGCACATATTCACCGAGGCGACGAAGAGGTCTTCCGGCGACCAGATTCCCTCATGCCCCTTGAATTCCGGCGGGGTCGCCACCTGGAGATCCGGCTTCCCCGCCGCCGCGAGGACGCCCTTCCTTTGATCCGTCCACCGGACGCTCGTACGATACGTGTAGACCTTGGACTTCACTTCCATGGATCTCCCTCCCCTCTCCGAACGTCCACCCTACTCTTGCACGCCCAGCTTTCGCAACAGGGCCATCATCGGACACCAGCCGGTGAACGCCGACCGGATCAAATTCGCCGCCGCGAAGACCTCAAGATCATTCCACGGGAAACCCCGCCTGTGAACCCCATCAGCCGAGGTTCTCGCGAATCCAATCGCCCACATAGTGGGTCACCGTCACGACGATGATCGCAATGGCGAGATGCTCGCCGATGACCTTCCAAGGGGGCACACGCTGCTCCTTGGCCATCTGAAGACTCAGGACCGCGAGCAAGGCGAGCCCCCATAGGACACTGGCCAGGATGGCCGTCTCCAAGGACCAGAGTGCCACGGGGACCAAAAACGTGAGCGCCACCAGGAACTTGGCGAGGAAGGTCGTGGCGGTCGACTCCCAGATCCCACGGACGCTGTGTTGATTCTCGGCTTCCTGCGCTACGTGCATCCCCAGGGCATCCGAGAAGGCATCGGCGATCGCAATGGTCAAGATCCCGCCCACGACAACCAATCGGGAATGGGTGCCGGCATGGAGGCCGACCATCAACCCAAGCGTCGTGATCACGCCTGATGTCAGCCCGAAGGTCAGCCCCGCCCGCAACGTTGACTTCATGGCAGCCCCGGCCCAACCGCCTGCGCCAGGCTCCAGACCAGAAACAATCCGTACACGCTGCCGAAAAACAACGGGAAGCTCACCGCCCGATGTGCCCACCATTGTCGATGCGTACGGAACGCCCAAGCCGGCCGGAACACCGGCGGCTCATTGCCGGGTTCCGACCAGGGCTCATGCCGCTCGCGCAGCCATCGCAGCCCCGAGAGCAGTTTCCGGTCCGGCCAGGCGGGTAGCCCCTCAAGGCCGCGCAAGTGCCATTCCCAGAGAGAATTCTGCGCCGAGAACCTCCCCAGCACGATCGCCATCTGCAGACAGAGCAGAATGCCGAAGACACTGAGCAAGGCGATGACGATACTGAGTACCCGCGCCATCGGATGTTGGGAGACAAACAAGCCGATGACCGCCACAAAGATCGAATGGGCGAGCAGATAGGCCGAGAGCAGACTGTGGTAGTCCCGCACGCCCGAGGTCCATAGCGTCAGAAGATGCGCATAGGTGCGGGCCAACCGCCCTTCCGTGTCCCCTGCAGAGCCAGCCGTCAACAGTGAAGGATTCATCAAACCTCTTTCCCCAGCCTGTCTTGCGATTCATGTACCAAACTTGGGAGGGTGGCGGAGCAGCGGACGGCGGGGGAATTACTGAGAAATCGAGCGGATTGGCGCGTCCTGCGATTGCACGGCGTCAGGCTGTAGAGAAACGGATCAGCGCCGGTGCCTGCGAGCGGGGCACAATGCCCCAGGGAGGGGGGTACTTGAAAGGCGACTTGCTTTTTCGGACATCTGGGCATAGCCTAAGTGACAGTATCCCGGTGAGCGGAGGACTGCATGGCAAAGGCCAAGGCTGAGGCGCTGGAACTCATCAAGAAACTACCGGACGACGTGAGCACCGGCACGATCATGGAAGAGCTATTCTTCAAACAGCAGGTGGAGAAGGGCCTTCAGGATGTGACGGCGGGCCGGGTCCTTACCCATGACGAGCTAAGAGAAAGAATCGCGCGATGGCGCAAGTCCGCTGGTCGCTGACTGCCGGAAACGATCTGCAGGACATCGAAAACTTTATCGCCCGCGATTCCGTCCTCCATGCAATTGCGTGTGTTGATCGCATCGTGGAGTCCGCTGAAACCCTCCTCAAGTCCCCTCAGATTGGTCGTATCGTACCGGAATTCAACCGCCCGGACCTTCGAGAAGTGATATTCAGGGGGTACCGGATCGTCTACCTATCTCGGGACAACGAGATCACTATTCTGCGAGTTGTGCAGGTGCGAGAGATCTCCTGACACTCGTTCAGCGCGAACCGTGGAATATTGGCGGGTAAAAGACGAAAGAAGGCGCTCGATCAGCGGCAGGATGCGCTCGACTTCTTCTAAGAACTCAGTGCCGAGCCCAATGCGCCTCGAATCATACCAGGCAGCAGCGTCAATCAGCTCCGACAACGCCTCGGGAGCAACTCGGATCGGGGTCACTTGCCGGCCAGGCGATCCTGAGCGCGTGCACGGGCTTCAGCCCAGGAGAGAGCCGGTGCGCCGTCAAGGGCAGCGCGCGCCCGACGCTCCACCTCGGCAATCCATTCCCGCTCACTTCGTCTGTCGGCGGGCAACTCCGGCTCCAGTGTCGCCAAGAGCTCTGTGACAAGCCGCGCCCGCTCCGATTCGGGAAGCTGCAACGCCTTCTTCAAGACCTGATCAGTGCTCATAGCCATGCAGCAAGTCTAGCCTTTCCTGTGGTCGGTCGCAAGTACGGATAGTTCCACCGAATGACCCGAGCCGATGCGCTATCTTGAACCGGTGCGAGAAGATGGTCGCCGCTCACTCTCATGACACTGATCGAAGTCGTCTGACAGTTGGTCAAACAAAGCAGGCCGGCCGGTGGCCTCCCGTCACAACAAGACGGCGCTCGGCGAGAGCAGAAAATCGAAGTCGGCCTTTGTCAGGACGCCCTGTCCCGTTCCCCGGACGGCCCCTCGCATGACCGCTTCGTACAGCGCGAGCTTCCGTTGCTTGAGCGCCGTCATTTTTTCCTCCACCGTGTGCCGCATCAGAATCCGCATGACGGAGACGGTCTGTTTCTGCCCGATGCGGTGCGCGCGGTCGGAGGCCTGGTTTTCCACCGCGGGGTTCCACCAGGGATCGAGGTGAAAGACATAGGTCGCTTTGGTGAGATTCAGCCCCTGGCCGCCCGCCTTCAGGCTCAGCAGAAACACGCCCGGCTGCTCGCTGTGCTGAAACGCCGTTACCCGCGCTTTGCGCGCGCCGAGCGCCGTGGACCCATCCAGCCGGCTGTATGGCATATCGTGCGCCGCGCAGGCCTCCTGCACCAGGTCGAGAAAACTGGTGAATTGGGAAAAGACCAGCGCGCTGTGGCCCTCCTCCAGCAAGATCTGCAGCCGCTCGATCAGGAAACTCAGCTTGGGCGAGGATTCATCCGACTGACCGGTGAGGAGCCGGGGCGAGAGGCAGGCCTGTCTGAGCTTCAAAATCGCCGTCAGCGCAATGAATTGAGCCTGAGCCTGAGTCTTCCGTCGGTAGGCCTCGTCGATCGTGGAGCGCACATGCTCGACCGTCTGCTGGTAGAGCGCCTTTTGTCGGTCGGTCAACTCGAGGAACACGTCCGTCTCAATCTTCGGGGGCAAATCAGGAAGCGCCTGTTCTTTCGTCCGCCTGAGGATGAAGGGGCGGGTCCGACGGAGCAGGCGTTCGGGCGTGCCTCCCGGCGCGCGCTTGAGTGAGCCCGCGAACCGCTCATAGTCTCCCAGCAGACCCGGCAGGCACAGATCCATGATGGAAAAGTACTCACCGAGGTGATTTTCCACCGGCGTGCCGGTCATCGCGATCTTGAAAAAGCCCTTCAGACGACGGACGGCCCCGGTGGTGTCCGCCACGAGATTCTTCACCGCCTGGGCCTCGTCGAACACGATGACATGGAACGCCGTGCGCTCCAAGGCCTCGATGTCCCGCCGCACCAGCCCGTAGGTGGTCAAGACCACGTCGCCGGATTGGGCATCGAGGGTCCGTCCCTTGCCGCTGTAGATGTGGACCTTCAATCCCGGATAGAAGCGCGCCAGCTCCTGCTCCCAATTGAAGAGCAGGCTGGTCGGCACCACCACCAGATGGGGACCGCCGACGCCTTGAGGCGGTCGGACCAGCCCCTCTTTGATCGCCGCCAGCAAGCCGATCGCTTGGAGGGTTTTCCCCAATCCCATGTCGTCCGCTAGGCAGGCGCCGAAGCGGTGCTGGTGCAGAAACGCCAGCCAGGCATACCCGTCCCGCTGATAGGGACGCAGTGTGGCGCGCAGCCCTTCGGGGAGCGCCGGCGCGTCGATCCGCTCGAAGCCCAGTAAGCGCGAGAGCACGGCCTCCTCTTCAGCAGGGAGCGACACGCGGATGCCCTGCTCGCGGAGCGCCATCCAATCGAAGATCTGCAACCGGGGCACTCTGACGATCCGCGCCGCCCCTCGGCCGCGCGCCGCCTGTTCGGACAGATTCGCGAGGGCGCGCAAGCGCTCGAGCGATGTGGCATCGAGGAGACGAAGTCCGCCCTCGGTGCGCACCAGTCCGCCGCGGCGGACGGCTTCCTGCCAGACCGCTTCCTCCACGATCGCGCCGTCGCACCGAATCTCCGGCCGAACCTCGAACCAATCGATCCCGGCCCTGCGCCCGACGTCCAACGCACAATCCCACCGGGACGGCCGGACCGGCGCCTCTTCGCAGAGCAGTGGAACGCCGGCGTCGGTCAGCTTCTCCAATAATTCCGGAAGGCGCTGGAACAGGCGTGGCGCTTCGATCCTCATCCGGTCGTAGCCGGACGTGCCGTGAAACATCTGCGGGCCGAACAGCTCGAACGGAATTCGGTACAGCAAGGCTTCCCGTGATTTGTCGATCGGCATCAATTCCCACCGCCCTTCACGAATCTGTAATCGCTCGTCCGGCCGGGCATACAGCGAGAGATGGTGTCTCAGCCATCGGTAGGCCTCGTTGCTGACGGCACGCGACCAGTACTCCGGTGCGAGGGCCGTTTTAATGCGTCGGTCTCGCTCCTTGGCATCGCGCTCAGAGAGAAGCTTGAACCACGTGTCGTACAGCACGGCCTTTCGTTTCTGCGCGCGCAAGGGGCTGGAGACCGC
>SWDL01000264.1 GCA_005116795.1 Nitrospira sp.
CGTCGTTCCCTCACTCGTTGGTTCCGGCGTGGTGCCGCACCCACTCCACAAGAGGAAACAGACGGCCCCCATGGGCAGGAGACGTTGACGGGCAGGGGCTGTCACGCAGCGAGGCATCATGGGGTCCTTTCAACGACCGTGGTTTCTTTGACCGCACCCGGCCTGGTCCGATCGAACTCCCGGCGGATCAACGTCTCGACGGCGGTGAAGTACCGGTCAGGGAGATTCTTGAATCGCTTCCGACAGGCCGTCACCGCATCCTCCGCGCTCTGGAATGCTCCGGCGATGTGGAGGAGATGGCCGGCATAGTCGTTGAGCCGCATCTCGACGGTCCGCACCAAGGCCGAATCGCCGGCGAGCGCGACCGCCGCCGCATGGCGATCACCCTGGTGCTCCACCAGGGTGCAGAAACAGAGGCCCTTCAATCGTTGCGTCACCGTACTGCGGTCCCATCCGAGCGCCTGCGCGGCCCTTTGCATGTCGAACCCGTAGGCGCGAAGGTGAGCCAGCACGGCCGAGTCTCCGCTGACATCAACGGAGGATGGCCGTTCACCCTCCGTGACTTTCGACGGCGCGGTCGCTTTGAGGGTTGGAGGGGGAGTATCAAGACGGAGATCCTGCGCGGTGAGCAGGGTCCCATTGGAGAGGATCACCGCACGCTCGATGCACTGCTTCAACTCCCGCACGTTGCCCGGCCAGGGCCAGCGTTGCAAGGTCGCCGCTGCATCGGAAGCAAGACCGACTCCGGCTCGCCCGGTTTCGCGGGCCATCGCTTGCAGAAAGCCGTCGGCGAGCAAGGCGATATCGCCGGTCCGTTCGCGAAGCGGGGGAAGGCGAAACTCAATGCCCTGGAGCCGGAAGAACAGATCCTCACGGAACCATCCCCCCACGACGCCTTGAGCCAGGTCTCGATTGGTCGCGACCACGACACGGATATCCACACGGGTCGGCGAGGCGGCGCCGACCTTCTGGAATGAATGGTCTTGGAGGGCCCGTAACAGTTTGGCCTGGATCGGCAGGCTCAGATCACCGATCTCATCCAGGAACAGCGTCCCCCGGTCCGCCTGCTCGAAATAGCCTTTCCGGTCTCGATCCGCCCCGGTGAAGGCGCCGCGCACGTGTCCGAACAATTCACTTTCGGCGAGATCCGGTGGAAGCGCCGCCACGTTGACCGCCACGAATGCGGCCTGCGCGCGCGGACTCTGTCCGTGAGCGGCCCGCGCGAGCAGTTCTTTGCCGGTCCCCGTGTCTCCCAGCAGGAGGATCGGCGCACGGGACTGAGCCGCTTTCTTGAGGTCTCGAAGGACGCTCAACATCCTCTGATCCTGCGTCAGAATGCCCCATCGTTCAGCGTCCTGCCGCAACGACTCGAGTTGCCGATCCGTCAGCGGTTGAGGCGGTCCCGCACCGGCCGGCGTGAGGGCGGCCAGTCTCTGCTCAAGTCGCCGGATGTCCTGTCGCTTCGTGTCCACCTGGCGGGTCGCGGCCGCGAGGTCCCGCACGAGTCGTTCAGTGTCGCGAAGCATGGCCTGTTTCTGGTCTACGGTCGCGGCCGCCTCGGCCTGCGCCGAGGCCAAGTCCTCCTCCAATCGTTCGACCGCCAGTTCGTGATGGGCCAATTCCCGCTTGGTCAGGGCAAGATCGCGATTGGCTTCCAACACATGGCCCTCGAGGCGGCGAACCAATGCGGTCGCCTCGGCTCGCTGCGCCACCAGCGCTACACCGGCGGCGAGTATCGAGGCGAACAGCGGAGGCAGCAGGGGCAGCACAAGCCCGCTCATGGAGAGACTCGCTTGAGTCGCGCCGATATAGATCAGCGCCAGCGCCAAGACCGATCCCGCTCCACGCCATCCGGAGACGGCCAGGACCAGCCAGGCTGCCGTCCCGGCCAGCACAACAGTCAGCAGGCCTTGGACTGCGATCGGAGTCAGCCGCAAGGTCTGCCCGGTCAGGATGGTGTTGATCACGTTGGCGTGGACGAATCCGCCGGGGGCCTTGACCTCAAAGGGGGTTCGTCGTTTGTCCGATCCCAAGGAGGCATGAAGGATCAGCACCAGTTTGCCTTGCACATGCCGGCGCAGCTCCAGCGCATCGCCGCCTTCGATCGCATCCCACACATCGACAAAGGAAAAATAGGGAAAGGCCCCGTCTTCCCACCGGCCGGCATAGTTCACCAGCATGCGGCTGTCCTGATCGAGTGGGATCGTGATCGGCTCACTGGAAGCTTCTGAGCCAGGCCGGTTCGGCGTGGGGAGCGTGAGGGACTGTCCGGGCTTGACACCGATGCGGGAGGGCGCCGTTTGGAGGAACAACGCCGCTGCCGTCAGGCCAAAGGCGGGAACCGGGATCGTGCCGACATTGAGCGCGGCCGGCACCGCGCGGTACACCCCATCTTCATCCGAGGCTGCCGCAATGTGCCCGATCCCGCGCGCGTCGCGGAGGAGCGTGGGCAGGGGAACCAAGAGCGACTGTGCCGAGGCCAGTTCCTCAGCAGATTCAGAGATCGATCCGACAGCGCCACGGCGGATAAGCTCAACCTCGTCAGGGTCGAGGGGATCGGCGGCCATTCGAGTTCCGGGCGCCGCAATCGTGACCGGGACGGGGTACACGACGGTCCCCGCCGCCTTCGTCGCGTCGAACAGCGCCGTATCGCTGACAGAGCCTCCTCGCTCGGGCGGGCTGGCCCCGGCAAAGTGGAAATCGAGCGCAATCACAGCCGCGCCGGCTTGCCCCAAGCCGTTGATCACCCGCGCAAAGACGGCTCGATCCCACAAGCCTGTGCCGAAGCGAAGGTCGCCGGCCTGGTCGCGCCCGATGATGACCAGGTCCTGGCCGGCCTTGGCCGGTCCACGCCAGCGAAGGCGAGCATCGTAGGTGGACCATTCCCAGGACTTCAGAAAGCTCGGCGCGAGCAGCCAGAACCCCCAGATCAGCAAGGATGCCACCATGCCGATCAGGCAGGCCATGAACGCCTTATGCCGGAGACGATCCCTCATTGATGTCACTCGGCTTGACACGTTCAATCGGGCGGTCTACTGTCACATCCATGCCTCACAAGAAGCCCTCACCCAGAATGACCAAGGCTGAATTCATCCGCCAGGTCGGTGCCGGC
>SWDL01000265.1 GCA_005116795.1 Nitrospira sp.
GAGGCGCTGCGTCAGAAGCCTGCTCCCTGCGTCATCGAGCGCGGCAAACGGTTCGTCCAAGATCCACAGGTCGCCGGTGGACAGCCAGAGACGGGCCAAGGCCACGCGACGTTTTTGCCCTTGCGAGAGTACCCGCGTCGGCAGGCCATGAATGGAGCGCCTGAGACCCACGGCCTCAAGGGCCTCGCTCGTGAGGATGGCGGACGCCGCATCGCCACAAATCTGGGCGGAGAACTGAAGATTTTCCGCCGGTGTCAGATCGTCCTTGATGCCGTGGAGATGTCCGATATACGTGATCCGGGCGACATACTCTTCCTTCATCTGCCCGATGTCTGTCCCCTCCCATCGGATCATGCCCCGCGCCGGCGGGAGAAGACCGCACAGCATGCGGAGGAGGCTGGTTTTCCCGCTGCCGTTCTCGCCCAGCACGGTCAGCAGCTCGCCCGGCTTGATCGTCAGGCTGAGACCGGAGAACAGGAGGCGTTCCCCTCGTGTGCAGGATAAGTCGATGGCCTCGATCATGCTACGAGAAATCCCACCGGAGGCCGAAGAAAAAGAATTGCCGTAATGTCGTATCCTTCTGCGTCGGGCTGTCCGTGAGCGTCTGTTCGACTCCGCCTGATCCCTCCAATGTCCAGCCATCGCTGAAACGATAGTCCATCCGGAGGGTCGGGGTTGCGCGGTACAGTTCGACCGCACTCGAGTCCTTCTGATGGTACAGGATCAAGAACGTATCGAGTTGCCAATTGGGTCCAAACCGCCCCAAGGAGTTCAGCGTGAGCGACTCCCCACGGTAGGCCGTACTCGTAATGTAGCTCGCGTTCATCACGAAGGTGCTCTTGTCGAAGGGGAAATCCGCCCCAATGGCCTGCGCCGTATAGGTCCAGATATTGCCAGTTCCGGGGAGGGCTTGCAAGGAGCAAGGCGCATCGGTGGTCGCGTTGGGGTTGAGGAACAGCGTGCTGGTCCCCGGCAAAATGACCAAGCAGTTCGACGCCGACGTGCCGGAAATACGGTTCAGACGGACGTCGCCGCCGAGTTGCCAATCTTTACTCACCGCATGGAGCACTCCGGCCAAAAACAGATCACTCGTGGCGGTGACGGTTTTTGCCTGTGCCCGCAACAGAGCCTCGTTCGTCGGGTTGATCGTCTCCATCGAGGCGCCGGGCGTGCCGAAGAGCGCATTCGTGGTCTGCAGATAGGGCGTCCGGCGGTGGTCGGCCAGGAACGTGTAGGTGGTGTTCTCCGTCACCCAGGTCCCATTGAGCATCGCGACGTTGAGCACGCCATAGGAAATATCGTAGTCGACCAGCGAAAAGGCGTTCTTTCCATTGGAGGCATACCGCACTTCGGTGCCCACGGCCCGACGGTCGACCACTCCGTTGACCATTTGATTCAGGTAGTAGGCGTTCCCGCTCCAGGCCCCTCCAAGCGGGCCGATGTCCACATTCGCGCCGTAAAAGTATCGTTTCACCTCCGCCCTGAAGTTCCGCGGGTCGTCCGGCACGTAGTTGGAATCGAGACTGAATTGGCGGGGCTGACCTGCCAGGAGGTTGATGTTCAGGAATTGGGGAACCGCGGTGTACCGGACCCAGGCCCCGTCGAACCGGAAGTCGAGCACCCCGCCGCTGTTCCCGGGTTGGCGGCCGACTCGGATCAGATACGAATCCTGACTGGAATGCTCGAAGTAGAGGGCTCTGAGCCGGCTGATATTGCGTCGCACATCGGTGGTGGCCAACATATCGTAGGTCTGTGTGCCGCGCACGACGAGTTTGTTGTCGTACTCGTCCTTGCGATATCGGCCCGTCACATCGAAGGCAGACTGGAGCAGGGACTGGTCCTGGTTGTGCAGGGCGGTCGTCGTATTGGTCGTCTTGTCGGTAATCTTGGTCTGGGAGTACCCGCCATAGTAGTACTGGTACACACTTCCATAGATCTGCGTTTCATCGATCTTCTTAGGAGGATTCTTTCCCCCTTGAGCTCGCGGAGTCTTGACCTCCGCGAGGGCGGCGAGTCGTTGCCGAACCCTGGCGGCGCCTTCTCCGTTCGGATAGACCTTCACGTAATGCTCGTATTCGGCCTTGGCCTTCGTGTGCTCGCCGTTCCGTTCCCTGGCCATCCCCACCAGCTCTTGCGCCTCCTGGGACTGTTTGTTGGGCGGAAGGTTGAGCAGGGCATTGAAGATCTGTACCGCCTTGTCGTGTTCTCCTGTTGCCAGTGCCGCACGGCCCAGCTTCATCAGGTCGGCCGCCTGTTTCTCGGTGTCTTTCCCGGACGGCAACGGGGGGATGTCAAAGCGCGTTGTCGGCCCCTTTGAGACAGGAGGGATCGGCAGCGGTGCGTTCATCGCCGGCGGGGGAGGGATTGCGGGCCGATCCAGTTTCACCGAGATGACGATTCTGCTGCTGCTTCTGATGTCCCGTTGACTGATCCGAAAGCGGACCGGCTTGCTGAATCTGATCGAGAGCCCGTTCGTCGCCTGGTCCGGAAACGTGACGGAAAATTTGGGGACGAGATCGCTGGGCGGCGACGCGGCCAATTCACGGGCAAACCGGCGCGAACGGTCCTGATCGGGGAAGTCGAGAAATATGCGGATGAGATCTCCGGATTCGGACGGGGTATGCCGCAAGTACAGCGTGCGTGTATTGAACACGATGTGGATTTCCGCCGCCGTAGGAGTTTCGACGATCTCGATGCGGTCGAGGACTTGGGCAGAGACCGGAACCGGTGCGAGCACGCCCCCGAGTGTCAGAATCCCTCCCAGCAGGATGCCCCAGATTTCATGACTCACCCTGCGTGTCCTGCCGACACTCACTGGGTACCTCCGTGAGAGAGAGATTGGGAAAAACCTTAGAAGCTACCGGTGGGTCGATGTTGACCGCTGCGGTTCTTCGAGATCGTCGTCAAGGTGGAATTGGTGTACTGGTGGCAGCTCCCAGAGCAGTCTTTCAGTTCCAACACGCTGTAGTAGATCACCGGCGAATCGACTTTCTTGTGCGGACCTTGTTTGAAGTCACCCGCGTGACACCCGGCACAGTCCGGTTTGTACCCGGCATATTTCCAAGCGATGACTTCATTGTTGTTCGTATGGCAAGAGCTACACAGCACGCTGGCCCTGTGCGCTTTGTAGAAAGCCGTTCTATGCGTATAGGCCGTGACCGGCGTCCATCCCACCCCGGCGCGGTGACAGGCATCGCAGGCCTGCGTGGTCACGAAATGGGCCTGTGACTTCCCTGTCGCGGTCGTCCCGTTGTGGCAGGTCGCGCAACTGCCGGGGATGACGCCCGTATGGCTGTCAGCGTTGGCGTTGGCGTTGCGTTCCGTTAGGAGCGGATCGACCCAAGGTCAAGGATAGGCGTCTTCGTGGTAAGGCAACCGAGAGTGACGGCTTCCTAATGAGCGCGAGGCTATCGAATTGATCGAGAGCGGGACAAAGTTCCCAAAGCAGGTTCGACTCTTGCCCATCAATCATGTGGAGAGAAATTCCTGAGCAAATCAGCCGATATCAACCGGGGCTGGGTCGCTCAAGTGCGAGGAGGCAAGCGATGGGGCAGGCAACGACCTGTGCGCGGCATCAACCATTGAGCATAGGACCCGCCGCCGCGCCACAGGAGAAGCGCGTGTCCCCCGGCGATTCAGCGCAGTCGCCCCGGACCGGACGGGGCATGGTGTGGTTGGGAACCGCCGCATTGGCCTGGCTGGCATGGGTGGTGGCCCAAGGGAAGTACTACACGCCGCGATCGGGTGTTGGGTTCTATCTCGGGGTGGTCGGCACGCTGATGATGGTGGCCCTTCTCGCCTATCCATTGCGGAAGTATGTGCGAGGGATGCAACGATGGGGGCCGGTCAAGCACTGGTTTCGGGTGCACATGATCCTGGGCGTGCTCAGCCCGATCCTGGTCTTGCTTCATTCGACCTTCCATGTCCGGTCTCCCAATGCGGCGGTGGCGCTGGGGAGCATGCTCCTGGTGGTCGGCAGCGGCCTGGTGGGCCGGTTCGTCTATACGAAGATTCACTATGGCCTGTACGGAAGCCGGGCCTCGTTGGAGAAGATCCGGGAGGAGTGCTCGGGACAGGCCGGCGCAATCAAGGGCCAGCTTCAGCGTATGCCCACGATAGAGGCATGGCGGCAAGAGTTCGAGCGCGAGGCTCTGCGGAGGGACCGATCTGTCCTAGGCGGTCTCTGGCATTTTCTGTCTCTCGGGATGAGACGACGGCTGCTGGACTCTCGCTGCCGGAGGTCCCTGCGGCGTCTCATGGGCCGGCGGACGCTCCCAAGGGGGGCGGTTCACCTACGGGAGATCGAGGCCTCGGTGTCGGCCTATCTCCGCGAGGTGCAGGGGGTGGCGCAGTTTAGCTCCTACGAGCGTCTCTTCTCCTTGTGGCACGTTCTCCACGTCCCGCTCATCTATCTCCTGGCGGCCAGCACGATCTTTCACGTGATCGCCGTCTACATATACTAGGCCGGGCGGGACGCCATGCCGATGGTCCGATCGTGTCTCTGGCTCCTTGCCCTGTTCGTCGCGGCTGCTGGGGCTTGGCGTCCCGTCGCCATCTGGGCGGACAGCGTGGAAACGGCCCTCATGCCCGGGGAGGTGATCGAGGGTCATGCCAAATGGGAACAAGACTGCGCGAAATGCCACAAACGCTTCAATAAGGCGGCGCAGACGACGCTCTGCCTCGACTGTCATAAGGACATCGCGACTGACGTTGTCCAAAAAGTTGGATATCACGGACGCTTTAAGGACGTACGCGCCTGCCGGGAGTGCCATTCCGAGCACAAAGGCAGACAGGAGAAGATCGCGCCGATCACGGATCAAACATTTTCTCACGTGGACACGGATTTTCCGTTACGCGGCGCCCATGCCGATTCGAAGAAAGTCGAGTGCCGAGCCTGTCATAAGCCGAAAGCCAAATATCGTTCCGCGCCGTCCGACTGTTACGCCTGTCACAAGAAGGATGACAGGCACAAGGAGAATCTCGGACTCGCCTGCGCCGATTGTCACACGGAGCGTAATTGGAAGGAAGCGAAATTTGATCACAGCAAGACCAAATTTCTACTTCGGGGGAAGCACGCGGAGGTCAAGTGTCAGGACTGCCATGGTCATGAACGCTACAAGAACACGCCCATGGATTGTTACGCCTGTCATGAGAAAGACGACTACCACAAGGGCGTCTTTGGCCCTCAGTGCGGGACCTGCCACGGGGAAAGGGATTGGAAGACCTCAAGCTTCAATCACGACAAGGATACGAAATACCCCTTGAAGGGGAAGCACGCTAAGACGAAGTGCGAGAGTTGTCACAAGGTTCCTGTCGCCAAGGGGAAGACGCCGACCAAATGTCTCGCTTGCCATCAGAAAGACGACAAGCACAAGGGCAGCTATGGGGAAAAATGCGAGAGTTGCCATGTGGAGAAAGACTGGAAGGCCATCACCTTCGACCATGATCGCGATACCAAGTATCTCCTCAAGGGCAAGCACGGGACGACCAAATGCAACAGTTGTCACAAGGGGCAGATGTACAAGGAGAAAGCCCCGACCAGTTGCTTGGCCTGCCATAAGAAGGATGACAAACACAAGGGCAGCTACGGTGAAAAGTGCGGGAGTTGCCATGTGGAGAAGGACTGGAAGACGATCACGTTCGACCACGATCGGGACACGAAATATCCCCTCTTGGGAAAACATACGCCGCTCAAGTGCGAGAGCTGTCATAAGGGGCATCTCTATCGAGACAAGCTCAAAACGACCTGCTACGCCTGCCATGAGAAGGATGACAAGCACAAGGGCCAAGAGGGGACGCGCTGCGAAGACTGTCACAATGAACGATCGTGGAAGGAGACCACGTTCGATCACGATCTGACCCGCTTCCCGCTCCTGGGGAAGCATGCGAAGGTGGAGTGCAAGAAATGCCACCTGACCCCCGAGTACAAGAACGCGAGGTCGGACTGTGCGAGCTGCCATGAGAAGGAGGACGTCCACAAGCGGAGGCTCGGAACCCAGTGCGAGGGCTGCCACAACGCCCGGGATTGGAAAATCTGGGATTTCGACCACGATACGAGAACCCGATTCAAGCTGGATGGAGGCCATAAAGGGCTGGATTGCCATGAGTGCCATAAGAGCCCGATGGGGAAGAAGGTCAAGGCCTCGGGGCTCTGCGTGAGTTGCCATCAGAAGGACGATGCCCATGAGGGCAGCTATGGCCTCCAATGCGAGCGCTGCCACGAAACCTCGTTGTGGAAGAAGCTCAAGCCGGGAACGGGCGCCTATCGATTCAGGTAGGGAGCGACGGAATGACGTCTGGACGACAAGCGGGAAATGGGCGAGGAACGGCGAGCGCCCTTCTACGTCTCTTTGGGGCGGCGATGGTGGCTGCCCTCGTCTATGCCGTATGGGTGGACGTGGCGCCTCGGCTCTTGCGATCTCCCGCCACGACACGGGAGGGCCACTGGGGGATCATGGACGTGAGATGGCTTGGCGACGTCCTGCCCAGGCGCCTGGACACCCCGCAGGCTCGTGTCATCGCTCCTGGCCGTGCTCCGAACGAGGCGCTCTCCGAGATCCGGCGGGAACTGGAGAGGGGAAACCTGAGTGAAACCGCCCGGCGGCTTCGTGAATTGGCGCCGTCTCAACCTGGGCAGGTCGGTGTGGAGAAGTTTCTCGTCGCGATGTGGAATAACCTGGGGGTACAACAAAAGAAGGTGCGTGGGCCGGACATTGCCGTGGAAGCATTTCGCCGGGCGGTGGCGCTCGACCCGGCGAATCCGGTCGCGAACCTGAATCTGGCTCACGCGTATTGGGAGCTCCACGCGCCGGCCCTCACGCCGGAGTTTCTGGACTGGGTCATTCGATTGAATCCGGGAGAGCCGTTCCCCCGCATCGTCATGGCTGAACGATTGATCGGGGCGGGCGATCAGGCGGCCGCGGCCCGGTATCTCGCCGCGGCAACGGAACGGGCCGTGCTTGATCCCACTCTTCGGGCCTCTGCCGAGAGGCTGGCCGTGAAGATCCGACGGTCCGGGCTGTCAGTCGTGTCTTCGCGCTCATCCGTCGATCGCAACGAGACGGCCACATCGCGAGCGCCGGTCGTTGAGACGGACAAGACGGGAGCGCCGGCGAACGACAAAATCGAGTCGCCTGTGGAGCCTTCGCTCGAGACGGGGCAGGACCATTTCGTCGTGAAGTTTGTGGGGACCGAGGATCGGGACACGTGGGAGCGTGTGCGGGCCGTCCTCGAGTATGCGTACCGAGAGATCGGGGGGAAGTTGGGGCCGTATCCTTCCGCGCCCATTTCAGTCGTGCTGCACCCGGATGAGCCGTTCTTGGACCTTACCGGGACGCCCGCGTGGGCCGACATGCTGTTCGATTCGGCATCCGGAGAGATCCATCTGCCGCTCCAAGGGGCCTTGAACGATTTGGCTCGGCTCAGCCGGGTGATCAGGCACGAATTCGTTCATGCGCTCTTGCAGGACAGAATCGGTTCGAACATGGGAGAGCTCCCGACCTGGATCGTGGAGGGGCTTGCGATGCAGTTGGCTGAAGATCCGTGGCCCGACGTGGAGGAGGCGAACGAGGCCGCCCTCGCCTTGATGCCGCTGGGTCGGCTCGAGGGCCCGTGGAGTCGCCTTTCGAAGGAGTCGTTGCCCGGTGCCTACCTGGAGGCCCAGCTCGCGACGGGGACCCTGCTGGACCGGTATACTCCGGCAAAGGTTCGGCAACTCCTGACGTCAAGAGGCGACGGCAAGAATCTTCATGCGGTCATGCGGGCCCGATTTCCGCTCACCGATGACATGGTCCAAGCCCGATGGAAGGAGCGGCCGGGCGTCAGAAAGGCGTCGGCAGGGTCATGACCCGCGAGGCCGCAGACGGCTCTCCGGGGGTGTCTCGCCTGGTGGCAGCATCTCAGACAGTCTGAGGGTATAGAGGTAGTGGTACAGCCCTCGCTGCTCCATCAGCGCCACGTGCGTCCCCGTTTCGGCAATCTGCCCCTTATTCAGCACCACAATACGATCCGCTCCTTGAATGGTCGTGAGTCGATGGGCGACCACGAAGGTGGTGCGACCCTTCATCAGCCGGTCCAGGGCTTCCTGCACCAGTCGTTCTGACTCGGAGTCGAGGGCCGACGTCGCTTCGTCCAGCATCAGGATACGAGGGTTCTTGAGTACGGCCCGGGCGATGGCGAGTCGCTGCCGCTCCCCGCCGGAGAGGTTCACACCCTTCTCACCGACGATCGTCTGATAGCCGTCCGGCAGCGCCATAATGAACTCATGCGCATTGGCTGCCCGGCTGGCGGCGTGGATGTCTGCTTCAGACGCCAGGTCCCGCCCGTACCGGATATTGTCGAGGATGGTCCCGCCGAACAGAATCGTTTCTTGCGGGACCAAGGCGATCTGTCGGTAGAGACTCTCCAAGCGCACGGTCCGGAGGTCGTGCCCGTCGATCTTGACGACCCCGGAGGTGGGATCGTAGAAGCGGTGGAGCAGATTCAGCATCGTGGTCTTCCCGCATCCGGTGGGGCCGACGATGGCGACCACCTGGCCTGGCGTGACCTCCAGGGAGATGTCGGTCAGCGTGGGATGACGTGGGGCATAGGCAAACGAGACGCGATCCAGCGTCACATGGCCTTCGACGGTCGAGAGCTCAACCGCGCCCGGAGCATCGCGCACGTCCGGCTCCGTGTCGAGGAGCTCGAACACGCGCTGCATGGCGCCTTGGGCCTCCTTGATGTGTCCGAAGACACGAGTCGCCGATCCGAACGGTCCTATGAGGATGCCGGCGAAGAGCACGAAGGCAAACAGCTCTCCCGGCGA
>SWDL01000266.1 GCA_005116795.1 Nitrospira sp.
TTTGATGCCGATGTCGCGGCGCTCTCGCTCGAAGGTGATCTCGACCAGATTGTCAAGGCCGGATTGATCACCCATGCGTGGAGAAACAGCCCGCACCACGGCCTCATCACGACATCGGTCGTGGCATTCGGTCTGCGCAAGGGAAACCCAAAAGGCATCAAGACCTGGGAAGACCTGACCAAGCCGGGACTCGACGTGCTGTACCCAAACCCGAAGACGTCCGGCGGCGCCATGTGGGACATCATCGCCATGTATGGGGCAGGCCTCCGACTGGGACAATCGAATCCCTCCGGCGGGACGCCGAACTCGGACCAGTCGACCGAAGCCTATGCGGCCTCGCTCGTGAAACGCATCCAGAAAAACGTCAAGGTCATGGACAAGAGCGGGCGAGAGTCCGTCACGACGTTTGAGCGCGGAATCGGTGACGTGATCGTGACCTATGAGAACGAACTGCTCCCCCGTTTGAAGGCCGGCCGCCCCTACGAGGTGGTCATACCCGCGGAGACCGTCCTCGTGGAGAACCCCCTGGCCATCGTGGACCGGAACGTGGACAAGCACCGAGTGCGAGACCTGGCCGAGGCGTTCAAGGCCTTTCTTCACGGAGCCGAGGCCCAGCGCGCCTTCGCGGAACTCGGTTTCCGGCCGGTCGGCGACACGGGACCGGAACGCGGAGCCCCGAGCGCCACCTTCTCGCGTCCGACAGGCCTCTTTACGATTGCAGATCTCGGCGGATGGGACCGCGTGTCGTCACACCTCTTTGGACCGACAGGTCTCTGGACGAAAGCGGTCGAAGACCTCGCACAAGGCCGCTAGTGGACTTGTCTTCACCATGACCCTGCACCGGCTGACGGCCTATGCCTTGCGGTCGACCGCCGTCTCCTATGTCGGGCTGCTGATCATCCTACCCTTGGCGGCCATCGGCCACCACTCGTTGACGGGAGGCTTTGCCGGTTTTCTGAAAGACCTGCAACAGCCTCAGGCCTCGTCGGCCATTCTCCTCACCATCGAAGCGGCGCTGGCGACGACCGCGCTCAACGCGGTCTTCGGCGTCTTGTCGGCCGTGGTCTTGGTGCGGTACGAATTCCCGGGCAGGTGGTTTCTCAATGCGATGGTGGATCTTCCCTTCGCCGTGCCCACGCTCGTGGCCGGTCTGATGATCGCCGCACTCTATGGCCCCACCGGACTGATCGGAGCCTGGCTCCAGGCGGGCGGCTTGGGTGTGCTCTACGAACGCCCGGGGATCGTGTTCGCCATGCTCTTCGTCACGATGCCCTTCACCATCCGCGCGCTGCAGCCGGTGCTCATGGAACTCGAACAAGACCAGGAAGAAGCGGCGTTCACGTTGGGCGCCGGTCCGTGGATCACGTTTCTGAAAGTCACCATCCCGTCCGTCCTCCCCGGCCTCCTGACGGGCATCTTCCTGACATTCGTCAGGGCCCTGGGAGAATTCGGCGCCGTCGTGGTGGTGGCGGGTAATATCCCGATGAAGACACAAGTTGCGTCGGTCTATGTCTATGGCGAAATTGAAAGCTATAACCCACAAGGCGCCACGTCCGTCTCGATTACGATTCTGCTCATTTCCCTCCTGGCCCTTCTGCTTCTGGAACGCCTGACCCGGCCGCCCGGGGAACGACTGCCGACAATCCTGAGGCGGGGATTGATGATGTTCCCATTGAGCCATCGATTCATGCCGACGAAATGACCCCATCCGTCAATGCGCCCATGAGACACGTCCTGATTGCCACAGTCTGGCTCTACTTTGGGGTGTTGCTCCTCGGCCCCATCGGGTACCTCGGGTGGGAGGCAATGCGGGAGGGTCTTGGCGCCTTCTGGACTGAGATCACGCGCCCGGAAGCGTTGCACGGCTTTCTCCTGACAGTGGAAATCACGGCGATCGTGCTCGTGATGAACCTCATATTCGGGACGATCACCGCCCTGGTCCTGGTCCGCCAACGGTTTATCGGACGCGCGATGCTCAGCGGCATGATTGACCTGCCGTTTGCCGTGTCCCCCGTCATCGCCGGCTTCATGCTCATTCTCCTCTTCGGGCCGGCGACGCTCCTGGGATCCTTTTTCGGTTCCCTTGGCGTCAAAGTCCTGTTCGCGGTGCCTGCTATGGTGCTTGCCACGCTGTTCGTGACCTTCCCCTTTGTCGTGAGGGAACTGACCCCGCTGCTTCAGATGCTGGGCACCGACAGTGAAGAGGCCGCCAGAACCCTGGGCGCGACAGAGTGGGAGGTGTTTTTGAAAGTCACGCTCCCCTCGATTCGCTGGGGACTGGCCTATGGGGCGACCCTCACAGTGGCTCGCGCGATCGGCGAGTTCGGAGCCGTGCTCGTCGTGTCGGGTAACATTTTATCGGTGACCCAAACAGCCACGTTGCATATCTATCAGAACTATGTGGACTTCAACTACGTCGGGGCCTATGCCGTCGCGGGGGTCTTGCTGGCGGCGTCGTTCCTCATCCTGATCGGGTTGGAAATCGCCCGCACGCGGGCGACGGCGTCCTTGCAAGAACGTGAGAAAATCGCCTGAGCGCGCGCCCCAGGCGGACTCAACCCACCATGACGGCCACGAGCAACCAGACGAAGATCGAGGTTCACAATCTGTCGAAACGGTTCGGCTCCGTGCAGGCCGTGTCTCGCGTCACGTTCAACGTCCGATCGGGCGAGCTGTTGGGACTGCTCGGTCCGAGCGGGAGCGGCAAGACGACCGTGTTACGGATGCTGGCGGGTCTCGAGTCCCCGACGGAAGGCGACATTGTGGTGGACGGACGGCGCATCAACGACCTGTCGGTGCAAGAACGCAACGTCGGGTTCGTCTTCCAACACTATGCCCTCTTCAAGCATCTATCCGTTCATGAGAATGTGGCCTTCGGCTTGCGAATCAGGAAGTGGAACGCAGAGGACATCCGCGGGCGCGTGACCGAGCTCCTGGCACTGATGAGCCTTCAAGACCTCGGGGGTCGCTATCCCCATCAGCTCTCCGGCGGACAGCGGCAGCGCGTGGCCATTGCGCGGGCGCTCGCGTCCCGACCCAAGATGCTGCTGTTGGACGAGCCCTTCGGCGCCGTCGATGCGAAGGTCCGACAGGAACTTCGCGAGTGGTTGATCCGGCTGCATCATGATCTGAACGTCACCAGCCTCTTTGTCACCCACGACCAGGAGGAAGCCATGGAGGTCTCGGACCGCATCATCGTCTTCTCGAAGGGTCGGCTGGAGCAGGTCGGGACCCCGGCGGAAATTTATGAAGAGCCGGCGACGGAATTTGTCGCGCGCTTCATCGGAGCCATGAACATTCTTGAGGCCGAGGTCCGAGCGGGGGTGGCCCGTATCGGTCCCTTTGAGTTTCCCTCCCCCGCCTCTCGGGACGGGCAGAAAGTTCGCGTGGGCTTTCGGCCCTACTCAGTCAAGGTGTCCGAAGAGCCTGAACATTTCCGTCTCCAGGCCCGACTGCGCCATATTTATTTCCTGGGCGTGGCCTATCGGCTGGAAATTGAAACGGCAGACGGGTTCGTCCTTCGGTCCCGCATGAATAAGGAGGAATTCAGTCGACGCCGTTTTGAGATCGGGAGCCCGGTCTCCTTCGCGATCACCGAATTTCGAATGCTCCCTGACGCGGCCGAGCGCGGGTCCCCGCCGCCCGTTCCACTCCCCCCCGGCAGTCCCCTTACTCCCTAATGCACGGCCCCTCCCTCCGTCCCTTGACTATGGATGATCCCTCATGGCATCTGTACATCGTGCGCTGAGCTGTGAGCATCCTGCCGGCAGGCCGGGGCGAACATCGCAAGGAGGAGGCGCGTGGCCGATCGAGCCTATGTGCTGATCAACGTGCTCCCGGGGCAAACCACCGCCGTCGCCAACGCTCTCGCCGAGATCAAAGAGATCAAAACGATCGATCCCTGCTGGGGGAAGCCCGATATCTTTGCGTTGGTCGAGGTGCCGGATCAAGACGCGTTGACCACCCTGGTGCTGGCGAGGATTCATACCATCGAGGGCGTGGCCCAAACCGATACGCACCTTGTCTATCGACTCAAGAAATAGCCTGCGGCCACTCCTGCAGGCGCTCGCCTTGCTCCTCTGCCTCGGCACGGGAGGGTGCGCCGAGCTCGGGACCCAGCCAGGTCCGGGAACCGCCGAGATGCAGTATGCGGCGCCTCGTGAGCGGGTCAAGCAAGCCGCCGTCAAAGTCCTCACGGAGAACGGCTATCCGGTCTTTGACGACGAGGCGTCAGGCGCCCGTCTCACCACCGGCTACCGCGAAGAAATTCGCACGATCTGGAACTGGCTGGTCGTGTCTCGATTCGGGATCGGTCGCAGTCGAGTTCGTGTCGACCTGACCGACGACGCCGAGCAGACGACACACGTGAAACTTGAAGTGTTCCACGAGTCGAAAGACGGACTCTTCTCGAGATGGGGTTCCGGTGATATCCCGCTCCCCCAGGCCCCGGACACCTTCCTTCGGCTGATCAGGGACGAACTGGGCCTTCTTTAGCTCCCTGCCTGCTCCCCGGGATCTTCTCCGAGATCGAGACCGAATCGTTCAGCCATCCGATAGAGCGTGCGCCGGTCGATCCCCAAGATTTTCGCCGCCTTGAGTTTGTTCCCGGCCGTTTCCTTCAACACCCGGATCAGGTGCCGTTTCTCCACTTCGTCCAG
>SWDL01000267.1 GCA_005116795.1 Nitrospira sp.
AGACTTGCCAGGTACTGCGACCAATCACTGAGCGCGCGGTCTCGGTCTGCGTTGTCCTCGTCTCCAATCTCTGGGAAGTCCCAGACCGCGGCGTTGTTCACCACATATTCAAGAAGGTTATCGTCTTCGAGAGATGGTCTGCCGAGGGATCTACGCAATCGTTCCATTAGCGTAGAGACCAAAAGGAGTAGTCCGCTTTCCATAAAAAGAGAGCTGGTGTCGTTAATCAGCCTTTGCCATTGTCTCTGTCTGTATGCATGCCTGTCATAGATCGGATGAAGAACCAGCCCTTCGACATCGATAAAAGCGCGACCAGCACGGCCAATCACATTCCTGAACTCTGACGCTTTGATAACGCTTCCATCGCGAAAAAGTGAATGGATAACCAATGCGCTGGCTGTCAGGTTGAGGCCCTGCGCCAGTGTCGGAGACGATACGGTGACCCTGAGGACACCGTCGCGAAGGAGACGTTCCATTTCCTTTCTGAACGGGGTCGGAAGCGCGCCGTGATGAATGGCGACACCGAGCCGTAGGCAGGTCAGAATCGGATGATTTTCCCCGAGCCATTCCCGGCCAATTGTCAAAGCAGTTTTAAGGACAGCCGGATCATCATTCAGGACGGAGTCCAGCAGGCCGCGGCTATTCAAATCGGCAACCGCTGTGGCAAATGGCTCAACCGAACGCCGCTGTGGACAATAGATGAGGACCGATTGTCCATCTTCGACCAGGCGCCAGGCGGTCGCCAATACCAACTCTCTCTGATCCCGTGGGAACGTTGTTGTTCTCCTGCCTCTGGGTGGCACTTGTGCCGAAAAGAAATTCGGAACGAAGGGCCGCTCATCGCCGACTCGCAACTCAAGGCGCGCATGATTGTTTGCCCAAAGAACTTCGCCAAAGCGAATCCGGGTTGGTCGCCACTCTGAAGTTACAGCGGTCCCTTCACGGTCCCTACGAAGCCAGCTTACAAAGTCGTCGAACTGATCTCCGCTGGGAAGGATAGCTGACAGGCACACGATTCGCCTTTGGTCTGCATCGGCGCGCTTCAGCAGACGTTGTATTTGGACTTCGTAGCGAACTTCGCGCTCGTCGAGCCCGATCATGTGGCCCTCATCAAGAACAATGAGGCCGACATCATCAATCAGCGTCGGATCGTTCCGCAGGGCAAAATCAAGCTTCTCAGGTGTGGCCACAACAATGTTTCGGACCCGTAGAGCGTTTTCTTCAAATCGGCTTGTACCAATGCTTCCGTAAAGGGCAGAAATACTTTTGCCTAGTGGACCGAAAGTACGGTGCAAGCTTGCCTCAGTTTGAGCAGATAGAGCGCGAAGGGGCGTTACGAAGATGACCCGTTTGTCTTCCGCCAGCGTGCGCAGAATGCAAAGTTCCGCAACGCGTGTCTTTCCCGCACTTGTTGGAAGGGACACCACCAAGTCATCACGAAGGTCAATAGCCAGCACTTCCCGGCCGGCTAAAAGGCCCAGTAACGACGGTCCCATCCGGGTTGTCTTTTCGTAAACCTGCGGGCATAAAGAGCCTGGCAGCTGGCCGCATAGGCCAGCCGCTCGACAGGAGTTCCCATGGATACCGTTGCCCCGAAAGGTCGGAAGCATTTGTCCGCGGATGCGCTCTTACGTGTCGTGCGCAAAGGGTTTGGAAGGATTCCGGATCATCGCCCCCTGGCCGTGAGCATTTCGTTGTCGGATGCGCTCATGTCGGGGTTTGCCGTGTTTTCGCTCAAATCGCCCTCCTTGCTGGCGTTTGATGAGCACCGCGCCGACGAGAACTTGGGCACGCTCTACGGCATTGAGCACGTGCCGTGTGACACCCAGATGCGCGAGATTCTCGATCCGGTCTCTCCCGAGGCGCTCCGGCCTGTGTTCAAACGCGTGTTTGCCCAACTCCAGCGCGGCAAAGCGTTGGAACCGTTCGTGTTTCTGGAGGGCTGTTACCTCCTGGCGCTTGATGGCACGGGCTATTTTTCCTCCCCGACGATTCACTGTGCCTCGTGTTTGCAAAAAGCCCAGGGCAAGACGGGGGCCATCACCTATTACCATCAAATGGTGGGGGCGGCGCTGATCCATCCGGATTTCCGCGAAGTGATTCCCCTGATGCCCGACCCCATCCTCAAACAAGATGGCACGACCAAGAACGATTGTGAACGCAATGCGGTCAAACGGTTGGTCGCCAAGTTGCGCCAGGATCACCCCCACCTCAAGCTGATCGTCACCGAAGACAGCCTGAGTGCCAATGCGCCTCACATCGAGACCCTGCAGGCCCATCAGCTGCACTATATTCTGGGGGTCAAAGAAGGCGACCATGCCTTTCTGTTCGAGCACGTCGGGCGCGCCGAGCAGGCGGGGCAGGTCACGTGGTATGAACAGGAGGACCCGTCCGCCGAGATCGTGCATCGGTTTCGCTTCGTCAATCAGGTGCCCCTGAATGCTTCCCACCCCGAGTTGCTGGTCAATTTTTTGGAGTATTGGGAGATTCGGGGTGACGCGGTCCAACATTTCTGTTGGGTAACGGACCTGCGGGTGACGAAGCGCACGGCCTATCCCCTGATGCGTGGGGGGCGGGCACGGTGGAAGATCGAAAATGAGACGTTCAATACGCTCAAAAATCAGGGCTACCATTTTGAGCACAACTATGGGCATGGGCAGCAAAACCTGTCCGTCGTGTTTGCCGTGCTCATGATGCTGGCGTTTCTGGTGGACCAGACGCAGCAGTTGTGTTGTCCCTTGTTCCGCGCCGTGTGGGCCAAGTTGGGCAGCAAGCGCCGGCTGTGGGAAGAGCTGCGCGTGATGTTCGCGGCCTACGCCCTGGCGTCCATGCGCGAACTGCTCGAAGCCCTGTTTTACGGCGTGCAAAAACCCCGCCCCTGCTTTGCCTTGGATTCCTCCTAAGCTCCCGCTTTTCCCCCGCCGACCATCTCCCCGCGCCCCCGGCTATGCCCCATAGTCAAGAGGAAGCTGCGCCCAGAACCTACCAGGAGCCTCTTCTCCAGGAGCCATCTTGTGATTTCTGATCGCAGATCTCTCCGGGCCAGGCCGAAACCGAGGGGCCGACAGCTCAGCGATCGTCCCACAGGGGGGAAGAAAGAGGCGACAAGGGCAGCAGCGGGAATTGCTGACGGAGTGGCAAATCTCAGGTCTCGCATTTTTTGCAGCGAAAACAATGGGTTAGAGAAAGAGGGAAACTCCTAACCCAGTTCTTCGTGCCATTGCTACTCA
>SWDL01000155.1 GCA_005116795.1 Nitrospira sp.
GCGGCCGAAAGCGACCGGCGTCGAGATGGCGACGGTGGCGCCGGAGGCGGCGGTGTTGCCGGACGATATTCTGGTGGTGGAGGGGCAGAACCGCAAGTTTTACGTGAGCGGGGAGGTGAAGACGCCGGGGGGCTATCCGTACAAAGAGGGGATGAACGTCCAGAAGGCGCTGGCGATGGCCGGGGGGCTGGGGGAGAAGGCGGAGAAGACCGGGCTGAAGATCGTGCGGCAGGTCCAGGGCCGCGAAGAAGCCTTGTCCGTGACGCTAACGACTACGCTCTTGCCGGAAGATACAATCGTCGTGCCGGAGGGGCAGAAATTCTATGTCAGCGGGGAAGTGAGGACTCCCGGTAGATTTCTCTATGAGCCGGGGCTGACCGCCCAAAAGGCGGTCTCGATGGCTGGAGGAGTGACCGAGCGGGCCGATAAGTCTGAGATCAAGGTCAATCGGCTGGAAGACGGCGTGGTGCGCGCGGTGGTGATCGAGGCGCAGGCCCCGATTTTGCCGAACGACGTGGTGGTGGTGGCGCAAGCCCAAAAGATCTTCGTGGAGGGTGAGGTCAAGCATCCGGGACACTTCTCGTTCGAGAAGGGGATGACCGTCCATATGGCGATTGCCATGGCCGGCGGCTTTACGGACAAGGCGTCGCAGGGGAGCACCAAGGTACTGCGCAATGTGAACGGACAGGAGCAGTCGCAACGGGCCAAGCTCGACGGGCTGGTGCAGCCGAACGATATCATCGTCGTCCCGCAGCGATTCTTCTGACGGACCGGCCGGCCGGAGCTTGTTCTCAACCTCATCTTCCGACTGCTTCTTTTCCGCTCGGGGGGCGAGTAGTTCATTCAGTCGGAACGGAGTTTCTCCATGTGCATGAGTGACAGGAAGAGCGCCGAAATGGAGACACGAACATGTTGAATCCTTGCCCCGACGATTATGGCCGACTGGCGCCGGAAGAAAAGCCTCGGCTGGTCGTCGTGATCGATACCGAAGAGGAGTTTGATTGGGGCGGCGGCTTCTCGTCACAGCACACGGCTGTCCAGGCCATGCGCCTGATTCACCGTATGCAAGACATGTTTGATGAGTTTCGTATCACGCCGGTGTACGTGATCGATTATCCTGTCGCCTCTCAAGCGGATGGATATCTACCGCTTCAAGAAATTTACGCCGACAAGCGATGCGTGATCGGTGCCCACCTCCATCCTTGGGTCAACCCGCCGTTCGAGGAGACGGTCACCAAGCGCAATAGTTATCCTGGCAATCTGCCGCGCGCGCTAGAGGCAGGCAAACTTCGTGTGCTTGGGGACGAAATTGAGAAGCGGTTCGGCTCTCGCCCGGTGATCTACAAAGCGGGTCGCTATGGCATCGGTTCCTCCACGGCTGCCACGTTGGAGGAACAGGGGTATCAGGTTGATCTCAGTGTGTGCCCGCACATGGACTTCTCTTGCATTGATGGCCCGAACTTCTCGGCCAGTTCCGCTCATCCCTATTGGTTCGGCAACCGTCGCAAACTCCTGGAGCTGCCCCTGACAGTAGGCTTTGTCGGCCCGTTGCGACGATGGAGTTCCTGGTGGGCGGCCAGACCTCACCTCGCACGATTGCGTCTTGATGGGGTGCTGGCTCGCCTCCATTTAGCCGGCAAGATCTGGCTGTCGCCCGAAGGCTACCCATCGAGTGAGCACATCAAGCTCACCCGCGATCTCTATGCCGATGGGTTACGAGTCTTTTCCTTTGCATTCCACAGCCCGTCCGTCGAGCCAGGGCATACGCCATACGTTCGATCACAGAGTGACCTCAACCTCTTCCTCGATCGATGCCGACGGTATTTCGATTTCTTTCTTGGAAAGTTTGGCGGTTGTCCGAGTACGCCTTTGGAACTGAGAGAACTCCTCTCCCCGGACTGTATCACGCAGCCTTCTTCGTCGGAGCGGGCTGCTGCTCCACTGGCTCGGCCGCAGTGGTCTCGATGACCTGAGCCATCCCCGATCCCGTCACTTTCTGCCCGGAGGGCTTAGGAGAATGTGCAAAATGCTCCCGAAAAGACAGCGATGTTCTTTCGGACCGCCATGAAAGAGATCGGTGCACTGGGACAGCCTTGGAGTGTGAAAGTGCTGGACTTTGGCTGTGGCAGCGGTACCTTGGTGCATTGTTTTCTTGCCCTCGGCTTCGATGCGTATGGTTGTGATATTGAGCCATAGTGGCGAGAGACATCGCATGCAGATGTTGAAAGACTCTCTACGATCGCTTTGACTCCTT
>SWDL01000268.1 GCA_005116795.1 Nitrospira sp.
TCCTTGGAAGCTGGCCCCTCGCCATGGCGGCCTACAATGCCGGAGAGGGGAAGGTCATGCGGGCGATGCGAAAGACACAGTCGGAAGACTTCGATGACTTGGCCCGGACGCGCCTGATCCGGCGCGAGACAAAGGAGTACGTTCCCCGATTTATGGCCGCCACGATCATCGCGAAGAATCCGGAACAATTCGGGTTCGACCCGGACGAAGACCTCGTCCCCCACCAGTTCGAGGAAGTGGTGGTCCTTCGCCCTGTCGCGCTCCACGCCATCGCCCAGACGACCGGTATTGCTCTTCCAGAGCTCAAAAGACTTAACCCCGAGCTTCGCCGCGACGGCACCCCACCGGACGGTCATGAGTATCACCTCAAAGTTCCGATCGGCCAACGAGCGGCAGTGGAACAGGCGCTGGAGAAAATCCCGACCTGGAACCCTCCGCCGATCGTCACCAAGCAGGGTCCCGTCCATTCGGTTCAAGTGAGAGACGGCTGGTATCGCGTCCGGGGCGGTGACAGTCTCGCGACCATCGCCAAACGATTCCGCCTCTCCGTCCACGACCTCAAGGCCAGAAATCATCTCCCAAGCCATAGGATCAAGCCGGGCGATCTCCTCGCCGTCGCGCCCCACGCCCGTTGAAGACCAGTGGAGGATGGAGTGCCGGAGCGCTCTCGATCGGGCGACTCACCCGATCCGGCGGTTACGGCTTCCCTGCCGGTTCGGTCGAAGCTGGAGCGGGGGTATTCGGAGCCGGAAGCCCCGGTGAACCGGCCTGGGCCGGCGTCTGGGGGGCGGCGGTCGCGCTTGCCGGCGCCATCTTGGCTTCCAGCGCTTTGACGCGAACCGAGGCCTCCCCGGCAAAGGGAGAGTTGGGGTAGGCTTTCATCAAGTCCTGATAGCGGGCCAAGGCGCCTTCCGGGCGTGAACGGGCTTCTTCCATCTTGCCCAGTTCAAACATCGCCTGATCCTTGTTCAACGCCCCGGGCACATCGAGCAGGGACGTGAAGGTCTTGATCGCTTGTTCCGGCTCCTTGTTCAAGAGATAGGCATAGCCCAGTCGCTGGTACACCATGCCGAGCAGCAGCTTGTTGACGCCGAACTTGGCGATGAACTGCAAGTACGCCTCGATCGCCCCCTTGAAATCGTTCGTCTGCGCGAGCGCATTGGCGAGCTTATAGAGCACCAGATCGGATCCCGAAACGCCGGGATACTCGCCATAGGCCTTCCGGTAGAGCTCAATCGCTTTCTTGAGGTTTTCATCGGCCTTGGCCGGATCGGTCGGACGATCCAGATAGAGCTTCGTCGCCTGCCGATCGAGGTCCTGTAGCGCTTCCGTACGCGCGTGGTCGTACCAGATCACACCCACCACGATGACCGCCGCGAGCAGCACGAGCGACACGCCGATGAAGACATCCCGCCGGCGCCGCTCCAGAACAATCCAGAGCTGATCGATCCGGCTCAGGACTTGGTCCTGGTCCAGCGTGCGGATTTTCGATTCGGTTCTGATTTTATAAGCCATGCCTGGCGCAGAATCGGGCGTCATAGGAGCCACGCGCCTTATACCGACTTGCCGGAGCCTTGTCAATCATCTCGTCATCATTTCGTCCCAAACCGACTTCCTGTTGACAGGACTGGGACGACGCTCCTACCGTAGACCTCTCGGCAAACCCTCAAAGGGCAGCCCGGACGCCCTCCATCGAGATCACCCCCATGTTTGAAGACCGGCTCCGACGACTCGAGGCGCAATCCCTAAGACGACGGATCCGCCCCCTCGGATCGGGCACAGGACCGGTGGTGACGCTGGAGGGACGATCCGTCATCCTCTTGGCCTCGAACGACTATCTCGGCCTGGCCGGGCATCCCACGCTGAAACAGGCGGCCATGTCAGCCACTGAGCGATATGGCGTCGGGGCCGGCGCCGCGCGGCTCATCTCCGGCACGCTCCCTCCACACGATGAACTCGAAACCGCCCTGGCGAAGTTCAAAGGGACGGACGCGGCCTTGGTCTTCGGCTCCGGCTATCTCGCCAACATCGGGCTGATTCCGACCCTCATTGAATCCGGTGGACTGATCCTAGCTGATCGACTGTGCCATGCAAGCCTGCTCGATGGGTGTCGCTTGAGCGGCGCCGATGTCCGTGTCTTTCGACACCGCGACGTGAACCACCTCGAGACCCTGCTGTCCACGCGTGCGGCCGGTCGACCGATCCTCATCGTGACCGACGGGGTCTTCAGCATGGACGGCGACCTGGCACCCCTCCCCCACCTCGTCGATCTGGCCGATCGTTACGGGGCCATGCTGTATGTCGACGATGCGCACGGCACCGGCGTCCTGGGCGCTCACGGACGAGGCGCCCTTGAACACTTCGGTCTCGAATCGCGGGTCCCCTTCCACATGGGTACCCTGGGAAAGGCGCTGGGGACCAGCGGCGCCTATGTGGTCGGGCAGGAATCGGCGATCCAGTACTTCGTGAATCGTGCCCGCTCCTTCCTCTTCACGACGGCCCCGCCTCCGGCTACGGCCGCGTCCACGCTGGCGGCGCTGACGGTGCTCCAGTCCGAGCCGGACCGTCGCGCCCGCCTGTGGGAGAATCGTCGCAGACTCTTCGAGGGCCTCACGCGACTGGGGTACCGCATGACGGACAGTGCAAGCCCCATCATCCCGCTTATCGTGGGAACAGCCGAATCGGCCGTGGCGCTGGCCGACCAACTTTTGCTGCTCGGCGTCTATGCCCCGGCCGTCCGCCCGCCGACGGTCCCGCCGGACACGAGCCGCATCCGCGTCACCGTCACATCCGAACACACCCCCAGCCATCTCGAGACGGCCCTTGAGGCCTTCCGCGTCGCCGGCCACGCACTGGGCCTCATCTGACCGTTCCTGCTTGTTGCCGTCCGTTCGTGCGCCGCCCGTGCGAAAGGCATGCATGCCGGGCCTCGGGTCTCCGCCCCCATCACCTTTTTGCTCAATCCGTCCGATAAAAACCGTGAGGGGTCTGCTTCAGCAGAAGCCCGACCTGATACGTTCGAGCGGGAGGATGCGTGCTCATGGACATCACACAACTGCTGACCTTCGGCGTGGAACAAGGCGCCTCAGACTGTCACATCAGTTCAGAGGAACCGCCGATGCTGCGCATCCACGGCGACCTCAAAAAACTCGACCATCCGGCCCTGGGCAAGGACCAGGTCCACAACATGATCTTCGACATGATGAGCGACGCCCAACGGCGGGCGTTTCAGGAACATCATGAATGCGACTTTTCGTTCGAGCTCGGAGAGATCGCCCGGTTTCGCGTCAACGTCTTCGTGCAGCGTCGCGGCGAAGGCGCCGTCTTCCGGACGATTCCGACCAAGATCCTGCCGCTTGAGCAGCTCGGCATGCCGCCGCTTCTTCGTCATCTGTGCGAGAAGGAGAAAGGCCTGGTGCTGGTGACAGGACCGACCGGGTCCGGCAAGTCCACCACCTTAGCCGCCATGCTGGACTATCTGAACGATACCTTCGAGGGCCACATCCTGACGATCGAAGACCCGATCGAGTTCGTCCACAAGTCCAAGAAGTGCTTGGTCAACCAGCGGGAGCTCGGACCGCACACGCATTCCTTCGCCAATGCGCTCCGCTCAGCCCTTCGTGAAGACCCGGACATCATCCTGGTCGGGGAAATGCGGGACCTCGATACGATTCAACTGGCCTTGACGGCGGCGGAGACCGGACATTTGGTATTCGGCACCCTCCACACCTCAAGCGCCCCGAAAACGGTCGACCGGATCATCGACGTGTTTCCCCCGAACCAGCAGGCGCAGGTCCGCGCACAATTCTCTGAATCCATCGAAGCCGTCCTGACGCAAACCCTCTTGAAGAAAAAAGGGGGGGGACGCGTACCCTCTTGAAGAAAAAAGGGGGGGGACGCGTGGCCGCCCTCGAGATCATGGTCGGCACGACGGCCGTCCGGAACCTGATCCGGGAAGGCAAACTGCACCAGATTCCCGGCATCATGCAGGCCAGCAAGAAGGACGGCATGCAGACGATGGACATGGCACTGCTGGATTTGGTCAACAAGGGTGTGGTCACGAAAGCCGAAGCACAATCCCGTAGCATGAACCCGACGCTGTTCGGGAGCACGGGCACGTCCCTGGTCGGCGCGCCGGCCGCCGTCTAGCCAGAATCGCTGAACGCTGAACGCTGAACGCTGAATGAGGACCTCCGATCTCTCCCATCCGACGTTCATCGCGCAGCGTGTATTTTAGTATTTCTTAGAAAGAGGACACCATGGATTTGCGCGCCCTGCTGAAGGTGATGGTCGACCGGAACGCCTCCGACCTGTACCTGACGGTCGAACTCCCCCCCATGTACCGCATCGAGGGCGTGGTGCAGAAGGTCGGGGACATGCCGGTGACGAACGAGCAGCTCGAAGCCCTAGCCAACGACGTGATGCGTGAGAAGCAGCGCAAGGAATTCGCCGAGACGATGGAGATGAACCTCGCGCTGTACTACCCGGAGCTCGGTCGCTTCCGGGTCAATGTGTTCCGCCAGCGCGGCAACGTCGGATTCGCCTTCCGCCAGATCAAGGTGGAGATCAAGACGATCGACGAGTTGTCGCTGCCGCCCATCGTCAAATCCATCGCCATGAGCAAGCGCGGGCTGGTGCTGTTTGTCGGCGCCACCGGATCAGGAAAATCGACCTCGCTCGCGGCCATGATCGATCATCGCAATTCGACTTCCCCCGGCCACATCGTCAGCGTCGAGGATCCGGTGGAGTTCGTCCACCGCCACAAGCAATGCGTCATTACCCAGCGCGAAGTCGGGTTCGACACCCATTCATTCGCCAATGCGCTCAAGAACACGCTGCGCCAGGCGCCGGATGTGATCCTCATCGGTGAAGTCAGAGACACCGAGACGATGGAGGCGGCCATTGCGTTCGCGGAGACGGGCCACCTCTGTCTGAGCACCTTGCACGCCAACAACGCCAATCAGGCGATTGAGCGCATCATGAATTTTTTTCCATCCGAGCGACACGCCCAGATCTACCTCCAACTGTCCCTGAATCTTCGGGCGATCGTGTCGCAACGATTGGTGCCTGGCGTGGACGGCAAGCGCGTCGCCGCACTTGAGATTCTCATGGATACTCCGCGCATCAGAGACCTCATCAAGAACGGCGAAATCGACCACCTGAAAGAGGCAATGGAGCAAGGCGTTCAGGAGGGCTGCCAAACCTTCGACCACGTGCTCTTTCTGCTGCACAAAGACGGCAAGATCGATCTGGAGCAGGCGATCATCAACGCCGACAGCGCCAACAACCTGCGCCTCAAGGTCAAACTGGACGCGATGAAAGCCGAGGAAGAGGGCGGGAAGCCCGGCGGCGACAGGGGACCGTCGTTCCAACTCAAAGGCGTGGCGCACATCGGAGGCCGGAGACACTGACCTGTGAGGAGGGCACCGGTCACGAGTCATTGATCATCACGTGCAGCCTCCGACGGACCCGCTTCGGTCGTGACTAATGACCGCCGACTATCGACTCCGATTCTTCCTTCAGCCCCTCCAAGTACCCGGCGATCTTGTCCAGCGCGCCGGCACTGAGCCTCATCCCATACCATCGCGGCATGGCCTGATCCGGAAATCCCGGAACCACGTAGGTCCCCGGGGTCACGATGGATTCGTGAATGTACTCCCGTATCGTCCGTGCAGTGCCTTGATAGGCGGGGTCGGCCAGTCGTTGCGGACCGGTGGTGCCGAGGACCAGTTTGGGGCCCACGCGGCCTTGTGCCCCTTCGATACCGGGGATCATATGACAGGACGCACAGCCGGAACGGATGAAGATTTGGGCGATCGGCTCTTCTCCTGTGGCGAGCAGCGCCGACGCCGCATCGATGGCCGGCGACGCCATTGCCGTGGGGCCGCCGGACGGTCGCGGGGCCTGCCGGAAATAGCTGAGCGTCCCGACCAAGAGCACGACGCCGATCATGACCGAGGTCCAGAAGGGCTCGGCGCTTCGAGCCCCTGCTTCCCGCTGGTTCCACATCCTCTTCCGAGCGGCCCTCGGCGCGAAGCGCGCCGACCCGAGCATTACCCCCCCTGGTCCAGGCTCTTGCGAGCGATGGCTTCCACGAACCGTTGGGCCAGTTGGATATTGGTAAACAGCGGGATCGCCAGATCCACGGCTTTGCGCCGGATCAGATAGTCGTTGCTGAGCTCCTGTTCTTGATAGTTTTTCGGAATGTTGATCACCAAGTCGATTTTCCCCTCACTGAGATACTCGATGACATTGGAACTCCCCCCGTCGAGAGGCCAACGGAGCACCGTTGGAGTGACGCCGTTGGCGGACAGGAACTCCGCCGTCCCCTTCGTGGCAAACAACATGACGCCCAGATGTTCGAGCATTCGCGCGGAGGACAGAAAGGCCGCTTTGTCCTTGACGGGACCGGTGGACAACAGAATGGTCTTCACGGGCCATCGATAGCCGACGGAGAGCAAGGCTTTCAAGAAGGCTTCTTCAAAATCATCGCCCAGGCAGCCCACCTCCCCGGTGGAGGCCATCTCCACCCCCAGGGTGGGATCGGCGCCTTCTAATCTCGTAAAGGAGAACTGCGGGGCTTTCACGCCCACATACTCGAGGTCGGCAAAGGCGCCGTTGACGGGCGGCACCGGCTCTCCCATGATCACGCGGGTCGCCGTCTCGATAAAGTTGACCGTGGACACCTTCGACACGAAGGGGAAGCTCCTCGATGCCCGCACGTTGCACTCGATGACCTGGACCTCATTGTCTTTGGCGATAAATTGTATATTGAAGGGACCATGGATCCGGAGCGCTTCGGCGATCGCGGCGCCGATTTTTCGTATCCTCCGGATGGTTTCCAGATAGGTCCGTTGCGGAGGGAACACGAGCGTCGCATCGCCCGAATGGACCCCGGCGTTTTCCACATGCTCGGAAATCGCCGAGAGGACCACCTGACCGTGGCAGGCCACGGCATCGAATTCCAGCTCTTTGGCGTACTCGATGAATTTGGTGATGACGATCGGATACCGGGAGGAGACCTTGACGGCTCGCTCGAAGAACCGGGCCAATTCAGCCTCATTCGAGGCCACGCCCATGGTGGAACCGCTCAAGACATAGGAGGGGCGGATGAGCACCGGATAGTCCACCGCCTCGGCAAACGTTACCGCCTCATGCGCACTCGCCACTTCTTTCCATGCCGGCTGCTTGATGCCCAGGCCGTCCAGAAGCTTGGAAAATTTATGCCGGTCCTCCGCCTGATCGATAGACCGCGGGGGCGTCCCCAGAATCCGAAGGCCCGCCTCCTCTAATTGCGTGGCGAGATTGTTGGGGACTTGCCCGCCCATGGATAGGATGATACCCAGCGGCTGTTCCTTGCGACAGACGGCAAGGACGGCCTCAACGCTGAGTTCCTCGAAATAGAGCGCGTCGCATTCGTTATAATCCGTACTCACCGTCTCCGGATTGTGGTTGATCGTGATCGTCCGATACCCACGCGCCCGTAAGGTCTGGACCGTGTTCACGCAGCACCAGTCGAACTCGACGGAACTCCCGATGCGATAGGCCCCGGAGCCGAGGACAATCACCGACGGGGCTCCGCCCCCCGGGACGTCATCCTCTTGCCCATGATAGGTGAGATAGAGGTAGTTGGAGCGCGCGGGGTACTCCGCGGCCAGGGTGTCGATTTGTTTGATCACCGGGTGGCAGCCATGCCGTTCACGCCAGGCTCTAACCGTCGATTCGTCGGACCCGATCACCCGGGCGATCTGCAGGTCACTGAACCCCGCGCGCTTCGCGGCCATCATCAAGTCCCGTGATCGTAAGGGGTCCGGGTTCTGTTGAAATTGCGCCGCGACATCCACGAGATGCCGGATCTTGTGGAGAAACCATTGGTCGATGCAGGTGAGCCGGTGGATCTGCTCAATCGACATCCCCTGTTGCATGGCGGTGGGGATGGCGAAGATGCGCTGCGGGGTCGGATCCTTGAGCTCGGCCTCGATGTCCTCATCGCTCCACGACTTTTCGTGCCCGACGAGACCGGGAACCCCGACTTCCAGCATCCGTACCGCTTTCTGGATGGCTTCCTCAAAACTTCGCCCGATGGCCATGACTTCCCCGACCGACTTCATGGCCGACCCCAATCGCTTCGAGACCATCCGGAACTTCTTCAGGTCCCACCGGGGCATCTTCACGACGACGTAATCGAGCGCCGGCTCAAAGCAGGCCTGTGTCACCCCCGTCATGGCATTGGGCAACTCCACGAGGCTGTGCCCCAGGGCAATCTTCGCCGCCACATAGGCCAACGGATAGCCCGTGGCTTTGGAGGCCAGCGCCGAACTCCGTGAGAGGCGCGCGTTGACCTCGATCACGCGGTACTCACAGGAGCGGGGATCCAACGCGAACTGGATGTTGCATTCGCCGACGATCCCGAGATGACGAGCGACCTTGACGGCGACCTGCCGCAAGAAGTGATACTCGTGGTTGCTCAACGTCTGGCTGGGCGCGACGACGATGCTCTCCCCGGTATGGATCCCCATCGGATCCAGATTCTCCATGTTGCACACGGTAATCGTATTGTCGACGTGGTCGCGTACGATTTCGTACTCGACCTCTTTCCACCCATTCAAGGCCTCTTCCACAAGGACCTGCGGCCCATGGCGCAAGGCGTGGTCGGCCCGCTCTCGGAGCCGGCCCTCATCCGCACAGATGCCGGACCCCAGTCCGCCCAAGGCGTACGCAATTCTCAGCATCACGGGATACCCGATGGATCGGGCGGCATCGACGGCTTCGCCCACCGTCGCAACCGCAACGCCACGGGGCACCTTGACGTCGATCTGCCCCAGCGTATCCGCAAAGATGCCGCGATCCTCGGTGGCTCGGACCGCGATCAACGGAGTCCCCAACACTTCCACATGATGCTTCGTCAGGACTCCCCGCTCATCCAACGCCAACCCACAGTTGAGCGCCGTCTGGCCGCCGAAGCTGATCGTAATGCCGTCCGGCTGTTCCTGCTCAATCACGCGCTCGACGAAATGAGGCGTCACGGGAAGAAAGTAGACCTGATCGGCCAGGGAATCCGAGGTTTGGATCGTCGCGATGTTGGGATTCACGAGGACGGTGGTCACCGCCTCATCCTTGAAGGCTTTGATGGCCTGGCTGCCTGAGTAGTCGAACTCGCCGGCTTCGCCGATCTTCAACGCCCCGCTGCCGAGCACCAGGACTTTCTTGGGTTTCCCGGCCATCAGAGGCGCCTCACAAACTCGTCGAAAATATGCGAGGTGTCGTCCGGTCCGGGAGAGGCTTCAGGGTGAAACTGGACACTCATGAAGGGTTTCCGCTGGTGTCGAATGCCCTCGTTGGTCCCGTCGTTCGCGTTCGTAAACCAGGGGGTCCACCCGGTCGGAAGCGTCTCGGTGCGCACCGCATAGCCGTGATTTTGGGACGTGATGTAGCACCGCGGCGTTCCGACTTCAAGGCACGGCTGATTTTGACTGCGGTGGCCGAACTTGAGCTTGTACGTATCCGCCCCCGCCGCCAGGGCCATGAGCTGGTGGCCCAGACAGATTCCCAGGATGGGACGATCCTGCTCCATGAGCGCCTGCAGTTGGCGAATGGTGTCCCGACAGTGCTTGGGATCGCCGGGGCCGCTCGAGACCACGACCCCGTCATAGTCCATGTCGGGGGGGATGGCATAATTCCAGGGGACGCGGACAAGACGCAGGCCTCGCGCCAGCAGATTCCGAATGATATTGGATTTGCATCCGCAGTCGATCAACAGGACCCTGGGCCCGGCGCTGCCGTAGGAGACCGGCGCGTCCGAGCCGACGGCGGACACGAGGTTCTGCTGGTTCGGGTCGCAGAACCCGACCTCCTCGCCGGACATCAGAAGTTTGCCCAGCATCGTTCCCCGGTCCCGAATTCGCTTTGTGATCGCCCGGGTATCCACCCCGGAGAGGGCGGGCACCCCGGAGGCAGCGAGCCACTCCCCGAGGCTCTGCGAGGCCTGCCAGTGGCTATAGCGCGAGGCATACTCCGAGACGACCAAGCCCTGCACTTGGATCCGGTCTGACTCCCATGTCGACGACACGCCGTTTTCTGCCTGAGACAAGGGCACGCCGTAGTTGCCGATCAGCGGGTAGGTGAGAACCAGGATCTGGCCCTTATAGGAGGGATCGGTGAGTGATTCGGGATAGCCGACCATCCCGGTGTTGAAGACGACTTCTCCGGAGATCGATGTTCGCGCCCCGAACATCTCCCCCTCAAAAACCGCCCCATCGTCCAGCACCAGGCGCCCGGTTGTCATGCTCATCACTCAGTCACGTCCAAACCCATGAGCCCATCAAGGGAGAGGCGCCGTCCCTTCACCCCCCGGTGGAGAGATGCGGACGGAGCCGACTCAACGCACGCGGTCGGTCACCCGATTACCGGCCTCGACGCCGAAGGAGCACATTCTCCAGGAACAACACGTCGATCCCCGTCCCCAAGAAGGTTTCAATCGCTTCGTGCGGCGTGTTGACGATGGGCTGCCCCTTGACGTTGAAACTGGTGTTCAGCAGCATTTCTCGCCCTGTCGTCTTGCCGACCGCCTTCAGCAGAGCGTGAAACTCCGGGTTGTCCTCCTGCGACACCGTTTGAAGGCGGGCGGACCCGTTGACATGCGTGATGGCCGGCAGCGCCGCACGATACTGCGGGCGCACATCGACGATCATAATCATGTACGGGAATGCCTGTCCCGGTTCGACCTCGAACCATTGATGGGCCGTCTCCAGCGTCGCCGCCGGCGCGAAGGGACGGAACGCCTCTCGCATTTTCACCATCGCATTGATGCGATCGCGCATCTCGGAATGGCCGGGATCCGCGATGATGCTCCGATGGCCGAGCGCCCGCGGACCGAATTCCATTCGTCCCCGGTACCAGGCAGCCACCTTCCCGTCCGCGATGAGGTTCGCCGCCTCTGCGCAGGTGTCATCGAGTGACTTGAACCGCACGACCTCGACCGAGTCCTTGAAGGCGCTGATGGCCCCCTCAATGGTCTCCAACGAATGGACGGGCCCCAAGAAGGGCACCGGCGAACGTCGATTGTTC
>SWDL01000269.1 GCA_005116795.1 Nitrospira sp.
ACGTCAACCGTGAATCGCGCTGCCATGCTCACGGCGGTCGTCATGCCCATGTGCCTCAGCCTGATGGTTGAGATCGCCGCCGAGACGTCCGTCTTCGCATCGGGCGTGGTCTATCGATACTTGGACCAGGGCGGAATTGTCGTCTATACTGATCGGTGGGAAGACATCCCCACGAGCTATCGACCCAACGTCGAGCGCTTGGACGGCGACACGCTCGATCCTCTGGCGCCCCCCGGTACTCAGCTGGAACTCCGCCCCACGGAGGCCCCCCTTCCCACGGTCCCGATGCCGCGCCGGACGACGGCTCCCCAAGAGCCGTGGGGCGTGGCGGCCGAATGGACGGGGCCCATGATCCGGCACGCTCGATCCATGAATTTCTCCCTGCCGTCCACCACGCAACTGGGGATCGGACTCACAGCGGCGGCGCTTCTCGCGATGGCCCTCGTTGCCCTCAGCGTGACAAGAAATCGGCACGCCACAATGATAGTTCGTACCCTCATCCTCTTCATAATTGCCGGCGGTGCGTACGTGATCTTCATGACGGATCTCATGCGGACGCAACCGATGCCGACGGGGCAAGGCCATACGCCCACATCCCCTCGCGAGCTGGTCGGCGCCGTCGGGACCCGCGATGGCTCCACGAGGGCAGATCCTTCATCCCCAGGCGCTCGGCCGAATTCGGTCACCTCCTCCGGCCTTTCCGGCCCCCACGCACGAGACCGATTTTCGAGCACAGCGGACCAGATTCCGACGCAGATGAATCAAGCCAAGGGGGAGGGGTCAGGTGAGCGGAAATCAGCTCATTCAGACTGATTCTTCTACAATAGCGTGTATGGGAAGCTGTTTCGGCGCCTATCCTTCGTAGCGGAGCTTCAGCGCCAGAATCAATCCCGCCGGCGCGAGCGTCCCCACGTTCGCGAGAATAATCGGCAAGGCGCCGAGCACAATCCCGTAAACCAGCCACAGGAACACACCGATACAGAAGGGGACCGGCATCCCCAGCGAGACATCGGCGGCCGACTTGATGGCTCAGTTCTTGGTCAACGTTCGACATAGAGACACCGTCTTCATCGCGCCGGCGATCGAAGATACGAGGACCTCTCATCTCATCCAACACCATGGAATTTCGAGCTGCGATTCCACGACACAGAGGGGGCACGGCATGAGTCGCCATCGGCTGATTGCGGAGACCGAAGCAACCGCTCGGCGTCTCATGACGTC
>SWDL01000270.1 GCA_005116795.1 Nitrospira sp.
GCCGCAGCTTCCGGCAGATCCGGTCGTTCTTGGCGGCTGAGGCCTCGGAGAGGGACAGGCTCTCGTGCTCGAAGTGGGCGCAGGAATACATCATCGTCTCGTCCAGAAAGGTGGCGAAGAACTCATTGCCGAGATCGTAGTGGGCGAGGATATTGTCACGGCTGCCGGCCCGCGTGTTGCGACGCAAGGCATGGCCGAGTTTGAAGAGGGGCGCCAGCAGGCGGGCCAACCCGGCATCGAACCCATCCAGGACGTCCAGATTCGACAGAAACACCCGTCCCAGCGTCGTGAGATCGTGGCTGGACCAGGCTCCGTCCATGTAGGAGCGACCGAACCCGATACTTGCCCCCAACGCGACATCGAGATAGCAGCGAGGATCGTGAACGGTGATGGAAGCAGCGAGGGGGCAGTCGGGCGTGATCTGTCCAAAGCGGAGACGCTCACGCCCCTCGATCACCGTCAGTTCGCCCCGTTGAATCTTGCCGAGCCGCGCCAGGACGGCTTTTCGGCACAGTCGGGCCAGGATCGAGGGGGCGGCGGTCTTGCAGCGAACCGCGTCAGAGGGAAGAGTGTAGTCGTTCATGCTGTCCGGCCTCCACGGATTTGTGTCGATCAGCGGGGTGCGAATGAACAGGGACACGCTTGAGCCACAGTCGCCACGCATTCCAGTAGATCGCGCCGATGACTTTCGCCGTCATCAGGGGATAGCTGGCGAGCACCCGCGCCAGCGAGGGGCCCGTGATCTCCCCGCGCGTCAGGGTCATGGTGGCATCGAAGAATCGTTCGCCGCGTTGCCAGTTGTCCATGTGGATGATGAGGTGCCGGCCCGGATCGACGAACCGCCAGTCGTACTGCACATCCATGTCCATGAACGGTGAGACGTGGAATGCTTTGTTGAAGCGGTACCGCTTCCGGCCCGGCCCGGCTTCATTCAGCGGCTCGCTGAGCACGTAGGGGTGCTGCTCTCCCCAGGGGGTATTGTTGACCTCGGCCACGATCGTCTCAACCCGGCGTCCCTCAGGCTCATAGCAGTAGTAGAAACTCACCGGATTGAAGCCGTAGCCGAAGTACCGTAGATGCGTCAGCAGCCGGATGGGGCCGGGCGGGCGGGCTCCCGTCGTCCGGGCCACCAGGTCACGGACGGCCTCGCCTAGCGGCTGCGCAGGATCGCCCAGATGGTCCTTTCGGTTGAACCAGGCCAGTGCGGGCCGCTCGCTCGACCAGGCCCACCGGTGGCGAAAGAGCTTCGGCAGCTCATCGAGATCGAGGTACATCATGAACATGGAGTAAGCGTACCCGTGTTCGACCGGCGTGAAGCGACGGTGGCGGATGGTGCCCTCGAAAATACAGCTTTCCATGATTACAGTGTCTTTCCGAATTTCCTGCACACCGCCAGGGCGCTCTTGACGCCGTCTTCGTGAAACCCGAAGCCCCAATAGGCCCCGCAATAGGACGTCCGATTGACCCCGCTGATTTCGGCGTGCCGGCGCTGGGCCGCCACGCCCTCCCGCGTATAGACCGGATGGTGGTAGGTCAGGCGCGTGATGACGGAGTCCGGCGCGATCGCGTCCGAATGATTCAGCGTCACGCAGAACGACTTGGGCGCGTCCAGACTTTGCAGGATGTTCATGTGATAGGTCAGGGCGGCACGCCCGCGGGATTCGCGGAGGATGTGGTAGTTCCAGGCGGCCCAGGCCAGGCGTCTGGTCGGCAGGATGGTCTCGTCTGTGTGGAGGACGGCCTCGTTGTCCTGGTAAGGGAAGGCGCTCAGAATCTCCCGCTCGCGCGGCGAGGGATCCGCCAGGAGCGACAGGGCCTGGTCGCTGTGCGCCGCGAGCACGACATGGTCATACCGCTCGGCCGGGCCGTTCGTCGGAGCGACGGCCACATGGTCGGGATGGCGGGTGATCGACCGGATCGGGCAGGAGACGCGGATCTTGTCCCGATAGGGCCGGATCAACGGCTCCACGTACCGGTGCGAACCGCCGGTGATGACCC
>SWDL01000271.1 GCA_005116795.1 Nitrospira sp.
CGAATGAACCACATTACCGTCTATCGGGCGCGTCTGGGAGCGCTGCCCGGCTGTCGAGTTCAGGAATATCCCAAGGATCGAGAAACCAGCGGGAATTACTTCGTCCTTTTTGTCACGAACCGTGCCAAACGGTCGCGTGATGAAGTGTATGAAGCGCTCAAAGCCGCCGGCATCCAGACCAAGCGGTACTTCTATCCCCCGGTGCACGTGCAAAAGATCTTCCAGCGGTATCCCATGCGAGTTAGTCTCCACATGGAGGCCACGGAGAAGTCGAGCCGGGAAGGGCTCGCGCTTCCGCTCTATTCTCACATGACCGCGAGTGACCTGGAGCAAGTCTGCGTGCAAGTAGAGTCATTGCTGAGTTGAGGGTGCTCATGTCGCTACGTCGGCAGGGTAGTGGAGGGAGCCGGAACGCCGCCTAGCAGCGAACTCGAGCCTGTTCCGATTGCTGATTACTGAAAGAGAAGGAGCCTATGACCTCGCTCGTATCCCGGTATCGAAAATCATGCATAGTCGCGATTCACCTGTCGTCGGTCGCGCTTGCGAATTATGCGGCCTTCTGGCTGAGGTTTGATGGGGACATTCCAGATTGGGAGATGCACCTGTTCGTGCAGATGCTGCCGTGGCTCCTGCTCATCCGCGGGCTCACCTTTGTCCCGTTCCGCCTCTACCAAGGCATCTGGCGGTACACGAGTGTCTGGGATCTCCGGAATATTGTCCTGGGGTCCGTGGCCAGTACCGCCGGTTTCTATGTCGTCGTCCGCTGGATGTTCGGAATGGTCAACTATCCGCTCTCCGTCTATGTGGTCGATACGGTCCTGTTGATCATCGGGCTGGGTGGCGTCCGGCTGGCCAGGCGACTGGTCAGTGAATTCACGCATGGCCGGGGCAAGAAACGAATCATCGTCTACGGGGCCGGTGATTCCGGCCACCGACTGGTCCGGGAACTGAGGGATGATCCGGCGTCTCGCTACGACCCAATCGGATTCATCGATGACGACCGCGCCAAGACCGGCCAGCGGATTCACGGCGTACCGGTGCTGGGGACGCGGCGGGAACTAACCCGGATTGTCGCGTCTCTTTCGCCCAATGCCATCTTGATTGCGACGCCGTCGATGGATGCCGTGACGATCCGCGAGATTGTCGAGTCCCTCGAAGCCTACAAAGTCTCCATCAAGATCGTGCCGAATTGGGGCCGGACGCTCGACGGCAAAGTCGAAGCCAATCAGATTCGGAACCTCTCAGTCGAGGACCTCCTCGCGCGGGTACCGGTGGGATTGAACGTAGCCCCCCTCCGCGGCCTCATTGAGGGGAAACGAATCATGGTGACGGGCGCCGGAGGGTCGATCGGCTCGGAGTTGTGCCGGCAGATCGCCGCGCTGAATCCCAAGACCATCGTCCTGTATGAACGCTACGAAAATTCGCTGCACGCCATCGCCACCGAGCTAGCCCAATGCGAATCCTCAGTCCAGTTGCAGGCGATGATCGGTGACATCACGGATGAGGGCCGTCTTGACAAGGTGATGCAAACGCACCAGCCGCAGATCCTGTTCCATGCCGCCGCGCACAAGCACGTGCCGCTCATGGAGTTCAGCCCCTGCGAGGCGGTCAAGAACAACATCGCCGGAACCCGCATCGTGGCCCGTGCCGCGGAACGGCATCAGGTCGAGCGGTTTATCATGATTTCGACGGACAAAGCGGTGAATCCCTCCAGTGTGATGGGCGTAACCAAGCGTGTCGCCGAGATGATTATCCAGGAGATGTCCGGACGAAGCCGCACCTGTTTCGTCACCGTTCGGTTCGGGAATGTCCTTGGGAGCAACGGCAGCGTGGTGCCGATGTTTCTTCAGCAGATCAAGAACGGCGGACCAGTGACCGTGACGCATCCTGAGATGCGCCGATACTTCATGTTGATTCCCGAAGCGGTCCAACTCGTCCTGCAGGCCATGGTCCTTGCGGAACCGGGGGCCCTGTTTGTCTTGGAGATGGGGGAGCAAATCAAGATCGTCGATTTGGCCAGGAACCTGATTCGCTTGGCCGGGTACGTGCCGGGAGACGAAATTCCCATCCGCTTCACCGGACTCCGGCCAGGGGAGAAGCTCTTCGAAGAACTGATCGGACCGGATGAAATCATGGAATCCTCCGCGGTGGAGAAGATCTCGCGCGTGAGAGGCAGGGCGATGCTGGCCCCCGAGGAATTGTCACGCCGGGTGTCAACGATCGAACTGATGGCGCTCATGGGGGAGTCCAATGGGGTCCTCCGTGAATTGGGCGGATTAGTCCCGGCATTCCGACACGATGGCAATGGAGGCGCGCGAGAAGCCGCCAGACCCCGGCTGTCTGAACAACGGGTGGCGAGATAGAGAGCAGGTAGGAGACACACGAAGAAATCCTCAGGAGGAGAGGGGAGTTGCGACCGATACGCATGCTGATCCACGTGGTGTTAGCCCTGTTGGTGACGGCCGGGGTGGCGGTGGCCGAGATGCCGGGATCTCATGAGGCCTACCGAGTCGGACCGAACGACGTCCTCCGCATCATTGTCTTCGGCGAAGATGATTTGACCGTCGAACGAAAAGTGGAAGGGGATGGGAAAATCGAATATCCCCTGCTCGGCACGATTCGGGTCGGAGGGCGCACCATTGAAGAAATTCAGGCGCTGTTAACGGCCCAGTTAGCCGCGGACTATGTGCAGCGACCCCAGGTCAGCGTGTCGATTGCCCGTCACCGCAACTTTTATGTGGGGGGAGAGGTGAAGACGCCGGGTGGCTATGCGTACGAGGAAGGGCTGAGCGTACAA
>SWDL01000272.1 GCA_005116795.1 Nitrospira sp.
CGTAGAACCGATAGGCCAGCACATAGATACAGGCCGCCGCCACGACCAGCCAGAGACCATTCACCTTTTCATGGGGATTGACGAGACCGGTCACAAAGGCGAGGGACACCGTGCCCAGCAAGGCAAGGAGGCCCCAGACAAGCACTTTCAACGCCGCCATGCGCGACATCCTAGCACAAAAAGAACGAGGGGGAGCGACACAGACTGCCCTTCGTGCTCACGCCCCTGCCACGATGAAACGGTGATCGTTCGACGCGCGGAGTTGGGGGCGCCCAGGTCTCTGCCATCACACTTCATCCCTGCAATCCTCGCGCGTCGGCGGACCGCCACGCAGTAGTGTGTGCGGTCGCTGTTAACGGTGAATGGGCTTGATCTGGAAGGACTTCTCTTTGCCGAGACCTGGAAACGGCATCGTGAGCGTATCGGGGGTATCGACGGGGGATAGAAAGCGGTAGACGCGGATTTGACTGGGACGCGGGAGCGCGACCTGGAAGGTTTTCACCCACTGAAAATCCTTGCCCGTGACGGCCGCCCGGAGCAGACGCGCCGCACCCACTTCATCGGTAAAGCCCTTCTCTTCGATCGCCAGCCACCGGCACCCACAGCCGGTTCGTAAGGCCTCGGTGACCCCGTCCGCTGAGGCGACACGTTCGGTCAAGTTCCAGTTGGCGAAGATCGTGCTCGCGTACAGCAACTTGCTGCCGAGCACCACGCCCCGCTTGAAGTGCGGATCGTCGGCGCGGACGTAGAAGGTGAACACGCCGTCATCACTGCCATCGTAGAAGACCCGCTCGCCGGGCGCCTCTTTGCCCAGGAACGCGACCACCTCTTCAAATCCCTCGACAGCCGGCACCTGTGTGAAGGGGGCCGAGAGAAGATGGAACGCAATCACCGCCGTGAGCGCGCTGCCGATCACCCAGTCGGCCTCACGGCCAAGACGAGCGGTCAGCCAGGTGGCGGACGCCGCCAGCCCGAGGACCCCAAGCATGACCGCCGGACCGGTGAGGATGAGCGCATAGCGCGGTTCTTTTGCGTCGAGGTACGACAGTCCGATGTAGCAGACCAACACCCACACGAGCATGAGCCAGGTTTCCCGCCGCCACGGTTGGCGCAGGACCCCGACGCCCAGCGCCAGCGCCGCGAGCCCGAGGATCGGCAGACTGAAGAGCATCGGGATTTTCTCCACGTACACGAGCCACCGGTCGACATCGAAGTACGTTTTCCACCAGTCGGGTGTGAGCGCTTGCGCAACGCCGGGCAGCACATGTTCCATATGGCTCGGCGCCCATTTCGCGGCCATGACCACCCAGGGCACGATAATCATGGCGGAGAGGAGCGTAAAGACCCAGGTCTTGGGCATGCGTAGCAGATCCCATCGGCGATCCACGAACACCCACGCCCCCATGACGAGCACCATCAGTCCCGCCGGGAAGTAGGTCATGACGGTGAGGACGCCAAAGAGAAACGTCAGCTCCATGTGACGCGACGTGGGCGCGTCCATCCACCGGCGGCCGTGATAGAGCGCCGCGATCCCGAGCGCCATGGACGGCACGTTCAACATCACGGCATGGCTCCACATGATGACCCCCGGCTGCACCGACACCAACAGACCACCCCAGCCTGCCTCTTCGGAGACCCACCGCCTGAGCCAAGCCATGACATAGAGGCCGGCGAGGCAGGCGAACATCAACACCAGTCCTTTGGCCACGTAGGGATAAGGCCCGAAGACCCCGAAGGCGGCTCCCTCAAGGAGATAGAACACCGGGGGATAGGTGACAGGATTGATCGCCGGATAGCGCGCATGATAGCTGAGCGCAAACTCGACCGGATCGACGGGGAAGCTCTTGAGGAAATCCCACCAGAACAGCCCATTCATCGCATGGCGGGGCGCATCGCCCTGGGCCCAGAGACCGCTGTTGTCGGAATGGAGCCATGCGACGTACCCGCAAGTCGCCAGCACGCCCAGCGCTTGGTAGACCACGGATCGCCCACCCTGCCAGTCCCGCCAATTCCTGGGGTTTGACACGTCGTTCGCCCCTCCCTCACGATCTGCAGGCCCACCCGTGCGCAAGAAGGGCCTGTTCCCAATTTCGGTCGATTTGGTGGAGACTACAGCACAGGGTGAGTTCAGCCACGACTCGAACCCCGTGGAACCCCTGGTGACGCGGGAGAATTGCGCTAGGCCGCGCGCGCTTCGACCGAGTCTGCATCCGCCGGCTTCGGGGTCGTCACATAGGGGACTCGACGATCCACAAGCACGTCGAGGACCGCAAGCACCACCCACGGGCACTTGACTACCTGTAAAAGAACCGCCCGCCAGTGCCATCCCCGTTCACGCACGGGGTCCAGATAGAACCGCTGCGCAAAGGCTCGGCACAGAACCATAGACAGGACGAAGAGGCCGCCACTCACCACAAGCCCGGGGGTCACAAGAGCCCTGCCGGCACCGGAGCCGACGAGCACGGCTCCGAAGCACACGACCGACATGACGATGATGCCGGCAAGTACATAGTGGAGGCCCTGAACCAGACTGACGATCCATGCGCGCCAGGGAAGAGAGGAAAAGAGACCGGGCACCACCCGGCACTTCAGATCGAGGATGGCCCGAGCCCACCGGCGCTGTTGTCTTAGATAACTCTCCCAATCGGCCGGCGTCAGGCCTCGCGCCAGAATCTCCGGCACGTAGACGCCGGCCCACCCCGCCTGTCGGTAGTGCAGGGTGAGGAGCAGGTCATCGGCGTCGTGCGCGGCGTAGCCTCCGACCGCGTTCAACGCGCGCACGCGGTGCGTATTGTGGCAGCCGATCACCAGCGCATGCCCGCGTCCATAGCAGGCCATCTGAAAGGTAGAGTAGAACCCGTAGGTTTCTTCGGCCGCCCCTCGCGCCACGAGGCTCTGATCCTGATTCGAATAGGCTTGTGGAGTTTGGACGTAGCCCACCTGGTCGTCATCAAAGTAGCCCAACACCTTGTCGAGAAACGACGGATCCGGCATATGATCCGGGTCAAAGGCCGAGACAATGTCGTAGCGGGCGTAGCCCACCTCGTGGAGCCAAGCATTATAATTCCCGTGCTTGCTTGGAAACTGAAAGGGGCCTCGCGCTGTTCGATAGGCCGGCTTGGATGCCCGGCTGTAGTGCCGCGCGCCAAGCCGCGCGCACAGGTTCCGCACCTCGAGCCGATCGCCCTCGTCGAGCACCCACGTCTCATGGGGGTAGTCCAGCGCCACCAGCGCCCGCAGGGTGCGCTCAAGCAGGTTGAACGACTCCGCACCCAGCACATAGGTCGTGGCGACACCGACTTTCCAACCACGTCGCGCGGGCATCGGCACGGGCCGCTTCATCGACGGCAACAGGAACCACCGCGCTTGTTGGTTGATGAACAGGAATGCGAGCGCCAGTGAGAGCGCGCTCATGATGAGAGGTCTGGTTCCCCATTGGTCCAGAACGACCCAGGACGAGACGAACAGGGCCATGCTGCTGAGACTCAGGAAAGACAGGAACAGAAAATGTCGATGGTCCCGCCCTTGAAACACGCGTTCGGCACACACCAACGACCGATGAGCCTCGTCCCTGACGCTCAGATTGGACGGGGCCCTCTCGACCTGTCTGCCTGTGGCCGAGCGAGAGGACGCCCTCACCGTCATCGCCCGCCCCCGCCCGTGCTTGTTCCGGCGCGACTCTTCTTCCCACCGATGTCCCAATGTTGGTGCAAGCGGGGCATGCTCCGTGGCCGGCTGGTCGGACGGACACAGAGCGGATAGGCGCTGAAGTGCCCGTCATAGGCATAGCTCCAACTGGCTTCGTGAAAACTCACGTCCACGAAATACCACCCCGGAGGAAGGTCCAATTCTTCGAGCGTCAACGCAATCTGCCCCTCTCCCTGCGCCGGCGGAATGGCCACGCCCGATGACTCGGTATTCGCCTCATAGCAGATGGCGCCGTCATACCGACGAATCCTCACTTGGAGGATCGGCGACGGCACCGGGGTTTTGGCGCGATAGAACACCTCGATGCGCAGGGGATCGCCGACTTCCACCTCGGAGGTCGGAAGGTCATCGAGTCCCGCCACGGAGACTTTCGTGATCTCCAACTCCAGCGATCCAATGCGGTTTTCATGCAGACGCAGTTCGACTCCCGTGTGGGTGTGAAGAATCGGATGGGAGGTCGGCGTCCGGCGGCGCGTCTCCGTGTCGCGGAGGTATTGATTGACCACGTCCCCCGCCTTGCCTTGGGCCATCACCCGTCCCCGCAGCAACCACAGGGCCTCATCGCAGAGTTCGCCGATCATCGAGGTATCGTGCGAGACCAGAATGATCGTGGCCCCCTCGGCTTTAAACTGTTTGATCCGATCCAGGCACTTCCGTTGGAAGGCCAGGTCACCGACGGCCAGGACTTCATCCACCAAGAGAATGTCGGGGCGCACGTGAGTCGACACGGCAAATCCCAGTCGCATCTGCATGCCGCTGCTGTAGGTGCGCAGCGGCATATCAATGAATTGCTCCAATTCGGCAAAGGCCACGATGGAGTCGAACCGGTCGGCCACTTCCCGGCGAGTCAATCCGTTGATGACCCCGCTGATGTAGACATTATCCCGACCCGTCAGTTCGGAGTGAAATCCCGCCGACAGGCTGAGCAGAGCACCGATCCGTCCCTGCGTCTGGACTCGACCCTCGTCGGGAAGCATGACCTTGCCCATCACCTGGAGGAGCGTCGACTTGCCCGATCCGTTATGCCCGATAATGCCGACCATGTGCCCGGAGGGCACGGACAGATGGACATCCCGGAGCGCCCAGAAGGTTTCCACGGACTTGATGCGACGGAACCCCCCCTGGATCACTTCCTGGAGCGTCCAGGGCCGGCCGGCATGATAGCGCTGAAACCGTTTTCCGACCCCATCGACAACCACACGGTAGCTCATTAAATCTCCTCGACGAATCGATATCGGGTCCGCAGGAAGATCTTGTACCCCACCACCAGGACCAGGATCGCCCCGAGTCCGAGTCGCCCCATCACCGCCACATCCGGCAGGTCGCCTCGAATCAGGATCGCCCGATAGGCGTCAATCATGGCCACCATCGGAT
>SWDL01000273.1 GCA_005116795.1 Nitrospira sp.
GCCGTTCAGCCACCGAGCCGCGCGCCGGTAGGCTGAGTCGTCGTCGATCTTCGCGGGATCGTAGGTGGCGGGACCGGAAACTTCCGCGACGAGGAAGGCGGCACCGTACGGAACGACTACAAAGTCGCCAGGCTTCATCTCTCGGATGAAGCGCCAGAGATGACCAGCGGCTGCACCCGCCTTCCGTAACGTCGGCTGGTCCGCGTAGTAGGCCTCGCGAACGATCTCGCGGAAGCCCTCCCAGGTGAGGGTCGAGTCGAGGAGACCGTCCGCTTCGGCCCAACCGATGATTAGCTGGCCTGACGCTAGGGCCTCGGGGACCTTGTCTTGCCCTCCCGGCGCAATCCGAAGAACGAATCCCGACTGACTCAAGATCCCGGCCTCCCCATGAGCAAGCTAACAATGATTAGATGGATCCGCATAAGCTGCGGATCTTCGATTTCCTGTCCGTATAATACGCCATCGATTTTTCTGAAACATACACGAGAATCGGTGCAATCTCAATCAGTTGTGGTCCATGTGGCCATTGATGACGGCATCTTATGCGGATCGGCCTAACACACCCTCCTTGAATGGGGTCAAAGACCGTCCACCGGACTGCGAACACCCGCCGGGCCGCGGTTGAGGACATGAGTATAAATCATCGTCGTCTTGACGTCACGATGACCCAAGAGTTCTTGTACCGTTCGAATATCGTAACCGCCTTCGAGCCAGTGCGTGGCGAAGGCATGCCGGAAGGTGTGGCACGTGGCTCGCTTCATGAGACCTCCCTTCGCAACAGCGTCTTTGACGGCTTTCTGCACCAGCGATTCGTCCATGTGATGGCGACCTTGTTCCTGTGTCTTGGGATTGATCCACCGGTGTTCCTGTGGAAACACCCACTGCCAGCGCCAATCGGATGACGCGTTGGGGTACTTGCGGTCGAGGGCGTTCGGAAGCAGAACGCAGCCCCACCCGTCGGCCATATCCTTTTGGTGAACGGCCTTGACCTTCTTGAGGTGGTCCTGGAGCGGCACCTTGGACGATTCGGGCAGCATGGTAACCCGGTCTTTCGCGCCCTTGCCGTCGCGGACGAGAATCTCGTTGCGAGAACAATCGATGTCCTGCACCCGTAAGCGCAGGCACTCCATCAGGCGAAGACCCGCGCCATACATGATCGAGGCCATCAGCCACTTGTCGCCGGTCAGGTTCGCCAGCACGGCTTTCACTTCCTCACGGGTCATGACCACGGGCAGACGCACGGGCTTTCTGGCGCGGATGACCTCGCCCAGGTCGCCCACTGCGCGCCCGATCACGTGGCGATAGAGAAAGAGTACCGCCGCCAGCGCTTGGTTTTGCGTCGAGGCGCTCACTTTGTCTTTCAGTGCCAGATGAGTCAGAAACCGATTGATTTCCGGTTCAGCCATCTCGGCAGGATGGCGACCCTGATGAAAGTGCAGAAACCGTGTGACCCAATGGCCATACGCCTGTTCGGTTCTCCGGGAGTAGTGGCGGGTATGCAAGGCTGCACGCAGGCCATCGGACACCGGGACGTGTAATGTCGGAGAGAGCGTCCCATTGTTGACCGCTCTCACGGCCCCAAGTGCCGGATCGACTTCGACCGGTTCGCCGGCAAAGAGGGCCAGCAGATGCGTGAGGCTCCCATTCGCTTGCGGCACGGTCCAGTGCTTCTCTTATTGATGCCACCGGCGACCGACAACCGTCTTAATCTTCGCCACCCGCTCGGCAGAATAGGGCACGAGGACGATCAGCCTGCCCTCCTCCCCTGGCCTGATCCGAATCGGATTGGTCGGCATCCTCAGTCCCTCATCCCTCACGGTATCTCGTGTTTCTACTTGGCCACACCGACTCTCTGAGTCTCGTCGCCACCGCCCGAAGCACGAAAGCATGACCACGCCCGCACATGCT
>SWDL01000274.1 GCA_005116795.1 Nitrospira sp.
TACTATCGCAAAGCCTCATTCTCCGGATGGGGCGTTCCATCCCCATCTACGAGGCATTCTCTCAGAAATATGGATGCGGCGCTCCATGAACGTCTGTCGGCGACGGGATTGTGGGCGATACCGCGTTCTGGAAAATTCGCTCCCTTGAAGGTGAATGCATGCATTGCGTGACCGTATGCGTGGAGTTCCCACGTGGCTCCCACGTCGGAGAATTCCTTGAGCCCCGCGACCACCTCGGCCGGAGGAACCATTGGGTCTTCCCAACCGTGGAGCAAGAGCAACTTTGTCTGGATAGGAGTAGACACCTCGTAAGGCGGCGGCGACAATAATCCGTGGAAGCTAATCGCGCAGCGAAGACCGGGAGGAGATACGCGCGCCAAATCTAGCGCACACAGCCCACCAAAGCAGTATCCGACAATGGCAACGCGTGTCGGGTCGACTTCTTCCAACGCTTGCGCTGCGGACAATGCCTGGAGGAGCCGTTCGCGAAGAAGCGCGCGGTCCGCCAAGAGTGGGTCCATGAGGTGAGAATTATCGCCCTCTGGGTCTCCGCGCTTGCCCTGGTATGCTTCCTGACCAAGGAACCGACGACCCTTTTTACGTGTACGCTGGCCGTAGCAGTCGTGTTTTCGATGCTGGGTCAGGGAGGCGGTGTACTGTACACGTCTCTTCAGGTATTCCTCGGCATCGGCTTCCAGCCACACCCGACTGTGATCAGCTTACGGTACGTTTCTTGCCTTTTCTCTGAGAAGTGAAAGGGGGATGCCAATGGAATCACTCGAGACCCGCCCTATGACTTCTGGTCGGGTCTCCTCCCGGCGTGTTGAGCGTAACGCGTCCCATATCGCGCTTGTCGCCAAGATGGCACAGGGTTTGCCAGCCTAATGAAAACAAAAAGACAGAGCAAAAAAAGGAGTACGAAACACTATGGCACGTGATAACATAAGCATTGCTCGTCGCTGGGTTGAAGGTTTCAACACGGAAAATCTCGCTATCGCCTCAGACACAGGCTGGCCATGATGGGATGATCCACAGGCTGTGCTTTGGCACGGGCATTGCCCTTTTTAGCGAGTAGTCATCTATCTGTCACGACTGAAAGGAGCCTCACAGTGACCGACAATCTGTACCTGTCTACCCTGCAGGAGTTCGACAAGACAATCCGTCATCTTCACCTCAAGGCCGGGATTATAGCCTATCTGCGATCCCCGAAACGGGAGCTTACCGTCAACTTTCCCGTTGAGATGGACGATGGTTCAGTCCGTCTCTTCACTGGCTATCGTGTCCATCACAACACGGCCTTGGGTCCGACAAAGGGCGGGATTCGCTATCACCCGAGTGTGACGCTTGATGAAGTCCGCGCCTTGGCCATGCGGATGACCTGGAAATGTGCGGTTGTTGGTCTGCCGTATGGCGGTGCGAAGGGCGGCGTTATTTGCGATCCCAAAACCCTGTCCATCCGGGAGTTGGAAAACTTGACCCGTCGGTATGCGACCGAGATTGCGATATTGATGAATCCACAAGGCGACATTCCAGCCCCGGACATGGGTACCGGGGAGCGGGAAATGGCTTGGATCATGGATACCTATTCCATGCACCATGGCTACTCTGTACCAGCTGTGGTGACAGGCAAACCTCTGGCTATAGGCGGGTCACTCGGCCGCGCGGAAGCCACCGGCCGTGGGGTGGTGTTGACGACCTTAGAGGCGCTGAAGCAGACCAACATCCCAGTTGAAGGCGCCCGGGTGGTGCTGCAAGGCTTTGGCAAGGTTGGGGCGCCAGCGGCATACCTGATTGAAGAACACGGTGCCAAGGTGATTGCGGTGAGTGATGAGAGTGGAGGCGTGTACAGCGCTCATGGTCTCAATACCCGCGACCTGCTGGCCTATGCCAAAACGCAGGGCACGGTGGTCGGCTACCCAGGAACTGAGTCGATCTCCAACGCTGATCTCTTTGCCTTGCCCTGTGAAGTGCTTATGCCGTGCGCCCTGGCCAGCCAGATCACAGCGGCCAACGCTTCGCGAGTCCAGGCCAAGATTATTGCTGAAGGGGCCAACGGTCCACTCACTCCAGAGGCCGACGAGATCCTCCTAGAGCGCGGCGTCTTCATCATTCCCGACATCCTGTGCAATGCCGGTGGCGTCACCGTGTCGTACTTTGAATGGGTGCAGGATCTGCAGTCCTTCTTCTGGGGGGAGGAGGAAATCAACGAGCGCTTACGTCAGATTTTGGTTCGCAGCTTTCAGCATGTCCTGCATATGGCCCAAGAAAAACACGTCGATCTGCGTACCGCAGCGCAGATCTTGGCCATTCAGCGTGTTGCCGAGGCGATGGAGATCCGGGGGATCTATCCGTAAGCTGCCATAACTTAACATGCCGTGCGGCTCACAGGCGTGCGAGCCTAGTCCTTGGGGCATGAAGCCCAGACGGCTTTTGATCCGCTCCGCCGCACGCTCGGAGTCGATCTGTATCCCAAACACTTCAAGCTCCCCGGCCTCAAAGCTGAGCACGCCTGCCACCGCCTTCATCGGACTACTTTTGCCTGCCCCATCAGGACCGATAAGGCCATACAGCTCACTAGGGAAGATCTCAAGATCGACCCCCTGCACGGCCACACGCCTGCGTAGTGCTTGGCGAAGCCGCGCACCCGAACGACAGGAGACGCTGGCCTTACCAGCTCGTCTTCTTTGACTTTCACTAAGGTAGGAAAAGTCTGTCCGCTCTTTGCAGAATTGGGAAAGAAAGTCGTGTTCCTATTAGGCGAGCAATTCCTGGACGACAGTCATCAGCTCATCGACGGTGTGGTTGACCCCGGTAAACTCTTTCACCACAGAGCCTTCTTGATTGATCACACAGGTGAGCAGGCGATGATCACGGACCCCCTCTGATCCTCCTAGGTATTCCGCCCCATACTGGGTGGCAACGATGAGGATATCGCGCGTTGTCCCAGTCAGAAATTTCCAGCCAGACAGCTCAGCCTTATAACGGCGGGCGTATGCTTGTAAGACCGAGGGGGTATCACGCTGCGGGTCAATGCTGACGGAGACAAGCATGACTTCTTTGCCGAGTCGTTTGCCGAGGCGGCGCTGGAGATGGGAAAACTTGGTTGACAACATGGGACACGGACCGGGACACTGGGTGAAGATAAAGTCCATGAGGATCACTTTACCCCGCAGATGCGACAGGACAAACGCTTGTCCATCTTGATCCGTGAGCAGAAAATCTGGCGCGGGGAACGGGACAAACTCGGCCCGCTCTCCTTGCGGCTCAGCAGCGTTCGTTTCCTGGCGTTGGGCGTGTCGCGCCGTGCGCCCCTGGTCCTCTTGCAACGCCGCTTCGACACTCTTCCCGCCCACGGGATCAATCGCGACCAGATGCAGACTGTCTGGCGTCTGTTCCAGGGTAAGAATGACAGTATCCCCAGGGTTCAGGCCAGCCAGCATTTCAGGCGTTCTCACCTCGAACTCCATCGTCATCGCCGGCATGAAGCCTGGAATATCTTCGTGGGCAATGAGCACCTGGTTGCCTTCAGACGTGACCTGTTTGACCACTCCGCGCGTGGTGAAGGACTGCGGCTCAGAGTTTTGCCGACAGGCCACAGTCCCAGCCACAAGCACCAGTATGGTAAGACTCACAGGCTGAAGGCGTATGAGGCTGAGCTGCGTGAAGAGCGGAGCGATAAAAAAGAGAGCGAGGTGTCGCAGCATGCGATTTCCTCTAGAAAAAGTGATTGACATGTTCTCAAAACTGAAAGATGGCGGTAAAGACCGTCTCGTTCCGATTGTTGCGCCCACCACCAAACCGGCCGCCAATAAACCACGATTCTTCGGTTGATTTTCCCCAGTAAATGTCATGGGTGAGCTGAAACACGAGATGATTCGAATACAGATATTTGACCGAAAGGCGATTAAAGAACGTGGTCCACAACGGATTGTACGCCACCGCGAACAGCGGCTGAATCAAACCGCCGGGGCCATAGCTGCTCGAGGCCGACAGGGTCGCCACCACCCGATCCTGGAAGATCCGGTCGGTGTTCACACTGAGATATCGGTCGGGGAGCGGCTCCCCAGAGCGGGGATCAATCGCCCGATGCCGAGACGGCACGCCGCGGAAAAAGCGGTTGTAGTCGGTGAAATGCTCCCAGAAGAACTGGCCGGTGATAAAAAAGGTCCGCAGGCCATTTAAGGGCCGGATCCACGTGGGCCGGTCAAAGGCCACCATCAGCAGGCTTTGTTCGGTCGTTTGGTAAGCGTTGTTATCTTCATCCAGCCGGCGTGGTACACCGCGTGGATCACGGGTGCCGAGGCGCATCGGAATCCCGGTGGTATAGGCGGCTTCGACCCGGTAGACCGCCTGGGTGTAGGTCTCTTCGGAATAGTTGGCGGACACGCCGACCACATGGCTGCGCGGATTGACCAGATCAATGGGCACGGTCAGGGTGTTGTCGGTGATCGGCCCAAGCCGATCGGTGCGGACCTTGACCCCGGTCGTGTCAGACAGCGTCCAAAAGTAGTGCAGGCCGAAGTCGACCAGGCCATAAACGGCTTTAAAGCGGAAACCGAGTTCACTGTTTTTGAGTTGCCAGTCGGGTTTTTTGTCGCGCACCTCGGTGACGAAGTCGACGACTTCTCCGCCAACAAGGGCGGTGTTGACCGGGCCACGACGGCGCGAGCCGTAATAACACCACGGCCGATCAGGGTTGCCGCAGCCTCGACTACGCTTGAAATCACCCGGAATCCAAATGCCTTCGACAAACGATTCTTCAAAGGGACCGAACTTACCGATGTCGTAAACCGCGCGGGTCATAAACAGCGGAAACCGAAGGTCTTCCCAGGGCTCGCGGGCCCAGTGCCACGAGGTGTCGAGCGGATTGATGACGTCGAGGGCCCGGAACGTATCCGTCTCGCCCCAGATGACTTGCTGGCGGCCAATCCGCAGGGTGATCGGCGGCAGCGCCAAGTCCAGGTAGGCTTCCCGAATCCAGTTCTCATACTTCAAGTGGTCGCGCCGGCCTTGGCTGAAGTTATCGCGGCGCGAGTCGGACAGGTCGTACGTCGAATCATACGCAAAGCGGTAAATCAGCTTAAACGTGGCCTCTTCAATCAGCCCAGTAGACAAGTTGCCAAGCGTCGTCTGGCCATCTTGGATAAAGTTCCAGGTGTTCTCGAGCTGGAGCGTGTTGCGCTGCACAACCAGCTGAGCACCCTGGTATTGAGGGGTGCGCAGGACAAACTGGCTTTGCACAAAGCCTTCCAGCTCGACATTGTCGTGCAGGCTGATGATCGCCCACGACTCGGCCGCAGGGAAGGACAACAGGCTAACCACGAGCAGGCCGAGCAGGCGGAAAGGGGGGAGTGCGGGCAGAGACATGCAGAGACTCCTGTGGGTGGGTGAATAGAGAGACCTCAGGCCAGGGCAGCAGGTGGGAGAGCGACACCCCGGCTGCCTCTGGGGAGGACAGTCATTAGCGGCGGCCGCTGACCATATTGCGCAGCGAATAAAACTGCTTGGCTCGGCTGGGGGAAAAGTCTTTCATCATCACATAACAATGACTATAGGTCGCGTGGGGCTTCTTGGCGTTGATATCGGTCTCGCCGAGGTGAATCAGCACGTGATTGCCGACATTATTGGCGAGATTCTGCTCCAGATATGGCGCCTGCTGGGGCGTCTCGGTGGCATAACTCTCCGAATACTTGAGGAAGTGCTGGTTCATCCGCAGGAGCTGATCATCCTGACGGTCAAACGCAAACATCCACAGCGTCCAAAACGTTTCGGTATCGATAAAGACGAGCTTGTGACTATACGGATGGTTGTCCGCCTTGGGGTCAATCAGCAGGACGTGGGCCGTGCGCACCTCCCAGCGGGCGTTGTTCGGCACCCACAGATGGGGACCACCGGCCGCTGGATTGTCACGCACGTTCATCGTCGCAAGGACCGGCGCCGTTCCAAGATAGGTCCAGTTTTGCTCATGGACTTTCCCGCCAAAGCCCATCGCATCTTCGCGGGTAAAATCCATGCCCATGACTTCACTTGTCCGTTCAGAGGCGAGGGTCCGCCGCGGCTTGCGTTGCTCAGGCATATACAGCCAGCCCGCGTCTTCTTGGTAGTGATCGACATACGTCATCGACAGGTTCTTGGCGCCGGCCATATCGCGCGGTGAGCGAAACTCCATCAGGGATTTTGTCTTGATTTCGTCATAGCCGGGCACCAGACAGTGCTCCCCCTGGGCATACCGCGAACTAATAGAGGTAAACTCAAATTGCCGGTCCAGCTGGCCATGCTGGCTGCGCGACCAGGCCACCATCGGCATCACATAGCCTTCCGCCCCAGGCCGCCAGTTCAGGTTCCAGAACACTTTCACCGCCGCCTGCGGGTCGGTGGGATCGATCTCAGGAAAAGGAAAACCGCCACCGGTAAAGCCAACTAAGACCCCGTTCTCGTCGAGGCTATACCCGGGCTCGACGTTTTGGCCCCACTCCGGTGGAGGCGGATAGTGGCCGGTCTCAGTGATTTGCATTTCCATGTCATCAAAGAAATAGTACTCCCAGGCCGATTGAGGAATAAATGACTCGAGCGCTGTGCGGTCTTTTATTGTCAGCGTTTGGCCCGGACTAAATGCCGGCGTGGCTGTCCGGGCCTGCTCTAGCCAGTCTCGCAGGGCTTGGTAGCTCCGGTTCTCGGCAGCACGTGCAAGCGGCGGGGCGGATATGCTGCTGAGGAGCAGCGCCAGCATCACACACAGGGACCAGCTGGGAGGTCTCTCTTGCTTCCGTTCTTGGGGTGCCAGATAGTGCGGGGTCATCGAGATGCGCTCCTTTGGTGGGGAAGGGTTTGAGGGCGGGTCAAGTAACGTGGTAGAAAAAGGTGCCCCAAGTTCATTTGGTTCATTTGGTTCATTTGGTTCATTTGGCGATATTTTTTCAGGCGCTCGGCGGGCTAGGGGTGGCCCTCTCCGACAGCGCCAGCAACGAGATGGGGCACCACGGTCTCCCACTTCACCCCCGGCAACGTTCGTCCCAGGACCAGCAGCGAGGTCACGCCATGCAGCGAGCAGCGTAAGGCTTGGCTGACAACTGGGAGATCTAAGCCGGGAGCGACCCGCCCGGACTCCTGGACGACGCGGGCAAGGACGTCCCACATCCGTTGGCCTTGTACGTGGCGCTGGCGATCAGCGGCTTCCCGGGTGAGCGGATGGCTGCGCTGCAAAAAGAGCGCTTCATACGCATGCGGGTTTTCCAGACCAAACGCCACATACGCCCGCGCCACGGCATCCAGCCGGCGGCCGGGGTCGGTTTCTGCCGCCGCGCTCGTTTCGAGCTGGTCCGCCAACCGGCCAACATCTTCTTCGATCAACTCGGACAGCAAGTCGTCCTTATCGGTAAAGTGCAAGTAAATCGTTCGCGGGGTATACCCGATCCGCTCAGCCACGCCGCGCATCGACACGCCGGCGAGGCCGTCCTGAGCAAACAGTTCGCGAGTGGCGTCAAGAATCGCCTGACGGACGTTGTGTCGGGCTTGCTCACGCAAGCGGGCTTTGATCTGAGTCACGATATTCTCAAAGGGAAATCAACGGTGTTGTGTAAGATATATGCTGGTGACTTGTCGTGTCAAGTGCAGATGAAACAGAAGAGTGTAGCATGAGAGCAGGTGTCCTTTCCCATTTTTAGGAATGAAGGGCCGTTTTCTCAGAAATAAAAATGGACTGTAAGGCGCACAAAGTAAGACCTCTAAAGTCTACGTTTTTAC
>SWDL01000275.1 GCA_005116795.1 Nitrospira sp.
CGGACTGTCGTCCAGCACATCGCTCACGAGGACTCCCTTGGCTTCAGGCAACCCGAACTGCGTGGCCAGCTCCGGCGACAGATCCTGAATCGACACGCCCAGCCACCCTCGGACGACCTTCCCATGCTCCACCAACTGATCCAGGATCGAGCGCGCCATATTGCTCGGCACGGCGAACCCGATCCCCATATTGCCTCCGCTCTGGCTGAAGATGGCCGTATTGATGCCGACCAGTTCCCCACGCACATTGACCAGCGCCCCGCCGGAATTGCCGGGATTGATGGCGGCGTCGGTCTGAATGAAGTCCTCATACTCGGCGATGCCCATCGACGCCCGGCCGACGGCGCTCACAATGCCCATGGTGACGGTTTGATTCAAGCCGAAGGGATTGCCCACCGCCAGGACGAATTCTCCGACTTCGAGCTTGTCCGAATCGGCCCACGGGATCGTGTGCAGGTGCTCCGCCTCTATCTTGAGCACCGCCAAGTCGGTCTTGGGATCGGTCCCGATCAGCTTGGCCTTCAACTCCCGCTTGTCCGACAGCAACACCTTGACGTCATCCGCCTTGTTGACCACGTGGTTATTGGTGATGATCAACCCTGTGGCGTCCACGATCACCCCGGACCCGAGACTTCGCTCCTTCCGCTCGCGAGGCGCTTCAAAGCGACGGAAGAACTCGTCGCCGAAGAAGCGGCGGAAGAACGGGTCATCGAAGGGCATGTTCGGAAGACCTTCGGTCTTGCCCGAGCGCACGGTGGCGATATTCACCACGGCAGGAGTGACCGCCTTGGCGATCTGAACGAAGTTGCGATCGAATCCGGGGGGGGCGCCGCCGACCGCCGGCCCCGGCCCGCCCACGGCGGCGTCCTTGGCCGGCGTCCCCTCAAGCACGGCATGGCCGAACGGCAACCAGCCGAAGTCGGACGCGACCACCAGGCCGATAATGACCCCGGTTGCAATGAGCACGGCGCCGAGTACCAGCGACCGCACACGCGGGCTCTGCTGTCCCGTTGTTCGCATGTCCTGCTCCACTCTCCTACCCTTTACACGGAACACTGACCACAGATCACGTCTCCTTATGAAATCTCTCCGGAATAGATCCCCATGACCGTCTTGAGAAACGTGATCGCCTCCGCCTTGGGCCGCTGGAAGGAATTGCGCCCGATGATCGAGCCAAATCCACCGCCGTCCCGAATGGCCCGGGCTTCTTCATACACATTCGTGTCTTCGCTTTTGGCGCCGCCGGAGAAAATGACGACCCGCCGCCCGTCAAAGGAGCTCTGCACCACATGGCGGACGCGCTCGGCCAGGGTCTTGATCGGGATCTGTTGCCCCTCATAGACCTTTTTGGCCGCCGCCTGCTCCAGATGGGCCGTGGGCAACTTCACCTTGATCAGATGGGCTCCCATCTGGGCCGCAATCTGGGCCGCATAGGCCACCACATCGATCGCCGTCTCCCCTTCCTTGCTCAACTCCGCGCCCCTCGGATAGGACCAGACGACGACCGCCAGCCCGCACGCCTTGGCCTCTTCCGCAATGGCCCTGAGTTGCTCATATATTGCGTGGCAATGGGCCGATCCCGGATAGATCGTAAATCCGACGGCGACGCATCCGAGGCGCATCGCGTCCCGCACGCTCCCCGTGACCGATGGCAGCGGGTCTTTCTCGTCGTGGAGCACGTCGTGATTGTTCAACTTCAGGATGAGGGGAACCTGCCCGGCATACTCGGCCGCGCCGGCCTCCAGAAAGCCGAGCGGGGCCGCATAGGCGTTGCACCCCGCCTCGATGGCGAGCTGGAAGTGGTACCGGGGATCATAGCCCGCTGGGTTGGGCGCAAAACTTCTGGCCGGTCCATGCTCGAATCCCTGATCCACAGGCAGAATCACGAGTCTGCCGGTGCCCGCCAGAACACCGTGATTCAGCATCCGGGCGAGATTCGTTCTCGTTCCCGCACTGTCGGCGGCGTACCAACTCAGGATGTCGCGTACACGCTGGCTCATGAGTTCCCTCCCTGTTCCCATGTATCTGTTGATCTGTCGATCTGTCGATCTGTTGAATGGGAAGAATCCCGACCATTCAACAAATCAACAGATCATCAGATTCCGCGATTTCTTCACGTTCTTCGCCCCTGGATGAACGCTTCGGCCTCCTGCACGTCGTCCCGACTGCCGATGATCAGGGGAACCCGCTGATGAAGCGTCGTCGCCTTGACGTCCAGAATCGACGCAGTCCCGGTGCTGGCCAGGCCCCCGGCCTGCTCCACGACCATCCCGAGCGGATTCGCTTCATAGAGCAACCGGAGCTTCCCTTCCGGCTTGTTCGTCTCACCCGGGTAGAGGTAGAGGCCTCCGCCGAGGAGCATCCGGTGCACATCACCGACCAGACATCCGGAATAGCGCGCACTATACGGCCGGGCGCCGGTCTTGTCCGTTTCTTTCAACCAATCGACGTAACGACGCGTGCCCGCCGGCCACTTGTGATAGTTCCCGTCGTTCGCGGCATACTGCTTGCCTCGCGCCGGCATGGTGATGTGCTCGTGCGAGAGCACATACTCGCCCACGCCGGGGTCCAGAGTAAATCCATGCACCCCTTGCCCCACCGTGAACACGAGCACCGTGCTCGTCCCATAGCTCAGATAGCCCGCGGCCACTTGCTCGCGGCCTCCCCGAATCAGGTCTCCCTCGGACGGCAGCTTGTCCCGCCCCTCGTAACGCAAGATTGAAAAGATCGTACCCAGCGGCATATTGACGTCGGTGTTGGACGAGCCGTCCAGCGGATCGACCAAGAGCATATACTTGCCCCGCGGCCAATTTTCCGGCAGATAGAGCGGCTGTTCCATCTCCTCAGACGCCAGCGCGCAGACCAGCCCGCTGAACTGAAACACCCGGACGAAGGTCTCATTGGCCAACTCATCCAGCTTCTTGACCGCTTCCCCCTGGACATTGGTCGCCCCCGTGACGCCCAGGACATTGATCAGGCCGGCTCGACGAAGATCGTGCGCGACCATCTTCCCGGCGAGACCAATCTGCGCCATCAGGGCGGAGAATTCACCGGTCGCTTCAGGGTGCGACGCCTGTTCGTGGAGGATGTACCGGGTCAGCGTGATCGGAAAAGACGGCACAGAGTCGTCCTATCCTGGAGGAATGCAAATTAAGGGTCGATCTTATCAGGTTCCCTGCAAGCGGGCAATCTTCGCGTGGAATTCCATCGGGAGGGAGGCGCCGGGACCCGGTCACCCTTGCTGCACCAATTTGGCCACGATGGACCCGATGACGACTTTGGCCTGCATCAGGACCGGCAGGCGACGCGCATCGTTCGTCACCCAGACCCGGATGTTGCCTTCGTTCAGGAAAATCCCCTGGAACGGCATGATGACCAACAGCCGAATGGTGTCGGCCTCGCCCCATGAGCCGCTCAGGCGCTCGGTGCCCTCGGCCACTAACTCCAGCTTGTAGTTCTTCTTGTCGTGATGGATATTGATGACCGACCGGGCCCCAGGCTGCAAGGAGGGCAGGTTGCGGAAGTAGTACAGGCAGGAGAGGACATCATGCGTGTCGACCGGGATCGTTTGGGCATAGGCTTCCCCGTCCTTCGTCCCCCTGGCCTTCCCGTCGGCATGCTGAAACGTGACGTCGAAGTCGTTCTTCTTCTTCCCCTCCCGACGATGGAAGACGAAGTGTTGCGGCGCGAGCGTCTCGGCATCCACGTAGGATTCCACCCGATTGTCCACTGGAAAGACCCGCGAGACGAATGTGCTCGACTTGGCGGTGTTCACGAGAAGGATCTGTGGCTTGGGCGAACCGGCCGGCGCCGGGTGCACTTCCATCGTCGCCGTCCCGGCTTGGACCGCCAGGTAAGACAGGGCATAGGTCAGTCGTTCACCGACCACAAAGGGATGGGCTTGTTGAAAGAGCTGCCCGGCTGGAGGAGCAGAGTCCGTGAGGCCGGCCGACGGCCAACCCGCCAGCCACACGAAGACAATGGCCGCGCATGGCGCAGCCATGGAAAGGCATCGGTCCACCCGATTAACTAAGCAGACCGCGACGAGCGGAGTCAAGCTCCGATTCAACGATGCCGCGAATACTGTGGAGTTTGGCCGGCGTGGTGGCCTCAAATCGGAGCACGAGGGCCGGCTGGGTATTGGACGCGCGAATCAGCCCCCAGCCGTCCTCGAAGATGATGCGAATCCCGTCGATGGTGATGAGATCCCGAATCTTGATCCCTTCCTTCCCCAGCGGCTCCTTGGCCTTGGCGTAGTGCAGAAAGCGGGCTTGGACGCGCTTGACGAGCTCGAACTTGACATCGTCCTCGCAGTCGACGCGAATTTCAGGCGTCACGGAGGTCGGAAGCAGATCCTCCACCAGCGACGAGAGGGGCCGATTGGCCTTGGTCAGAATCTCGATCAGCCGACAGGACGCGTAGAT
>SWDL01000276.1 GCA_005116795.1 Nitrospira sp.
ACTTGACTCAAGCAGATATGCCTTTGCGGACAACACGCTTTCCACGTGCTGGTATTTGGTCTCCCCGCGCGAGGCGGATGGAAGGACGCGGCGATGCATGAACTACGGGGGGCTGCCTTCGATGGAATGACTATTTTCAAATCGAGATCGGATAAGAGGATGATGCTGGTTTTACTTGGACACAAGGCCATGAACAGGGAGAAGGCAGGATTTCGAAGAAGAAAAGCAGGCGATTCAGTTCACGCAGACGAATTTCCGGCCGGCAAACCCGCACCGCACGAATGAAGGCGCCGCGGCGGTATAGGTGATCTCATTGGACCGGTTGCTTTCGAGGCCGTTCCGGTCGTAGGCGCTGACGGCAAAGTAGTAGGAGGTGCCGGCCCGCAAACCCTGGTATCGGTATGACGACGCGGAGCCGATGTCGATAGTCGTCTCATATTGACCCGATTGAGTGCCGACGTAGAGTCGATACCCCGATAGATCCGGATTGATGACGGGGTCCCAGGCCAACGTGATGGCCCGGAGGGCTGTCGATGGTGTCGGAGGGGCGGGGGGCGTCGGACTTTCGTTCGCTGAACGGAGCGGGGCTGACGACGGGCTTCGGCGGGGGACGGCTCGGTCACGTTCGGACGATTTCTTGCGTGACACGTAAACGAGGGGAACGTTCGAGGAATCAGCATGGTGCGGCACGAAGAGTCTCTTCTCCAGCGCCTGCCAAGGGCCGATGGTTTTTTTTGTGAGGCCGGCTGCCTGGAGCGGCTCCGAATCGGTCACAATCACTGTCAGAGCTGCGGCTCCAAGAAGGGAGAGGATGAGTGAGTGACGGCGTTCGTGCTGTCGCGGGTCTCCGAGTGGAGCTTGTCGGAGTCGTGGTGTCATAGTCTGGACTTTCTATCGGTCGGTGCCGGCTGGACTAAAGATAGCAGGACGCTCGGAAAACGACCGAGCAGAAAGGCTTCCAGCGGTCAAGAACCGACAGGGACCATTGGGTTCGGAGAGGAAAGGTTCCGGCAGGACTGAGCAGGTAGAGGTGGATCTTGCTAGCGCAGAAACACCGCGTCGACGAAAACCTTTGCCACATCCTCATAGTTGGCCTTCGCCACCAGTTCGCGTGAAACCTGAGCGGCGCGGGGCCGATCGAGCGTCTTCAAAGCGAGGGCCATCTTGTCCGCCACTGTCTGGATCGCGAGCGGGTCCAGGGGGTTCCTTCGCTCCGGATGAGATAGGGCGTTCGCGTGGCGCGCATCGGGAGGTACAGCAGCAGGGTCGATGCGGTGAATCCACTGCAGATGACGAGGTCCGGCCGATGCCGGAAGAACTCGTGAACCAGGGTTGGGCTGACAAAGACTTCCCGTTCAAAATCTTGCCGCCAGGCCAGGCTCCTGACCTGTAAGACCTTGAAGGGAACCGAGGTCGTATCAATGACCCAGGGATGGCCGGCCAGACGCCCGGCCTGGACCACTACGGTCAGGTCGATGCCGGGGGCGCGAGCGATCGCGCTGAACAGCGGGATCCGGTAAGGGGCGATGGCGGGTTGGATCAACCAGACTCTCATGACAGTGCCGACGTCATCATGGTCGAGGACGGAGAACCATGGTGCATGGGGGACAAGGCGTCATCTTAGGGAAAGGCGCAGGGGGAAGCCAGTGCGTTACCACCCGTCGGGCAGTGTCACGATCAGCAGCGAAGGAGTGCCTGAAGGTGGCACATCATGCACGAGCACCAGATGGGATCCTTCCTTCAGCCAGGCGAGGCCTTCCCAGTTGGCATGGCGGAGCGAGTCCGGCACGAGTTGGTTGAGGTCGATGGGGGGGCCGACCGGATCGCCGGACCGGGAAAATTTCTGCAGCCACTGATGTTCATACACCGGCGGGCCGGCCGTAGGGGAGTTGCCGGAATTGAGGAGCACGATGAAGCCCCAGGCGTCGTCGGCTGTCGGGCTGAGGCGATGCCACACGAGGTCCGTGGCGCGAAACCGTTGCGCGATGGGCTCGGGTCCCTCCGGAAGCGGAGGCTTTAACTCAATGCGCTCCAGATCGACCGCTCCCGCACTATCGAGTTTGACACGGATGCGCGAGGTCCCGGCGGCCAGGGTATGACACCATATCTGAGGCTGTAGCGGACGCCGCCCGTTCAGGTTCTGAAGTTGCGGCGGGACTGCTTGAAATTCGGGATAGCCGCCCTCCCAGAGGACGGCGACCCGCGAGGCACCTCCGGCAAGCGGGCGAACCGCCACTCCCTCCAGCCCTCGATTCCCGAATTCGGAGAGGGGGTTGTCGTATTCGGCCACGATGCCGCGGTCGTCGAGCAGCGACCGGAGGCGTTCGGACAGCAGCACGACCCGCCCGTCGGCCAACTGGGCGATGCCCTCCAAGTCCAACCCGACCGATGCGGCAGGCCACTCGATGGTCCGGACCCGCGCGGGATCGATCGAGGCGGGTCCCGGCGTTGTCGCCGGCACCGGCGCCAGGTAATAGCGTCCCGGCTCCTTGTCGCTGACGATCGCCAGGAAGTCCCCGATTCGCAATAACCCCGAAGCTTCTTCCAGCAGAGGCGCGGCCGAGCTCTGTGTCGCCGCGGCGATGACGAGGAGGAACGCGAATCCCCGGATCTTCAGGAGCCACCTGGATTCGGTCTTCACGCAAGGCCTGCGATCCGCCTCGTCGTGGTAGGGATCGGTGCGCATCGTGCAACCTATGAAACCAGAGCCATGTTACCGGCGTCATACGGCTGATTCAGGACCCTGTTAATTCCTATCATCTTCTTACTCAAAATTGAAGAATCACTGAGGTGCTTGTGCCGCACGGTCGGTAGGCTGCGTCCCCATCGGGCGGGGTCACCGGCAAGGAGGTCCAGGAGATGGGGAATGAACGAGGCGGGACAGCGGTCAAAGGGCGCATCAGGCAACGGCCGGCCACCTTTGCGAGTCAGGGGCTCAGGCCGCTCGTGTCGGCCTTGGAGGCCAGCAAAACGGCGCTCCATCGGGAAATGGGTGGGTTTGGAGTCGTCGATGCCGCGGGAGGCAACCCGGCGGATGAAACGGACCAAGCCGTGCTCGAACAAGAGGTCGTGTTCACTTGTCTCCTGAAGCAACGGGTGAAGATGCGTCTCGATCAGGTCGAACAGGCGATGCAGCGTCTTCGATCGCGTTCCTATGGACTCTGCCAGGAATGCGGCCGTCAGATCCCGTTGGAGCGGCTTCGCGTGCAGCCGGACGCAACCTTCTGTGTGCCCTGCAAGAGCCGGCTGGAGTCCCGATGGTAGGGCGATAAGCCGGTGACGGCGCAATTAACACTCCGTTGATGCAGCCGAAACCGCCGTGTAGCGGCTGGGTGCTAGAGTCACACCATGAACACGTTGAAGGCCGTGATATTCGACTTCGACGGGGTGCTGGCGAACACCGAGCCCTTGCACTATCGCATGTTTCGGGATGTGCTGGCAGAAGAGGGCATCACGCTGACCCTCTCGGATTATTCGGCCATCTATGTCGGGCTGACCGATGCAGCCTGTTTCCACGCGGTTCTGGAGGCCTTCGGGGAAAAGCCCACCTACGGCCTGCTCAATCGATTGGTCGAGAAGAAGACCAGACGGATGCAGGCTGCACTGCTGCATGAGCCGGTGCTGCTGCCGGGCGTCGACGCGTTTGTACGTGCCACGGGCGCCCAGTATCGCTTGGCCGTGGCTTCCGGCGCCCTGCGCGAAGAGATCGAGTTGACTCTCGCACGAGCAGGATTCCGCAATGCCTTCGAGCACATCACATCGGCCGAGGATGTGCCGAACGGCAAACCCGCGCCCGACCCCTATCTGCACGCCGTCCGACACCTGTGTCGGAAAGGACCCGTCCTGCCGTCCGAATGTCTCGCGATCGAAGATACGCCGCACGGCGTCGCGGCGGCCCGCCGGGCCGGCCTCCGATGCCTGGCGGTGGCGACGAGCGTCCCCCAAGATGAGTTGTGGGAGGCCGATGCCGTCACGTTATCGCTGGACGGATACGATCTCGCCGCGCTCGTCGCAAAGCTCTGGGCGCCTTCCGCCGTATCCTAACCGGCGCGACCGGATTCGAATCGATCTGTCCATCCAGCCACGATTTACGCGCCATTCGCCCTCTCTTAACGGTCCGGTAACATCGGAACGCTAGTATTCTTGCGTGCGTGGGGCGGCGTAGGGTCGTTCACGCGCCCCGCATGCGGTGTCCTCAGGCCGGCTATTCGGAGTATTGTCCCTGCGAGGTCGCAAACGATCGGATGAAACGGTTCGAGACGAACCCTGCGTCGCATGACGATGCGTCCGAACGTGATCGGTTCAGGGCCGACGCGAACCGCGGGCTCTTTCCCTCGTTCCCGCCTCAGACCGCTCCCTTTTCCGCGTACGATATCACCGCCGGGTCCGAGTGTGAGTTGCAGCCGGCCGTGGCAGGGTCACGGCGCGACGTAGACCTGGCGCTCACGGTGCAAGCTTCGAACTATTTTCGGAACGTCGTTAAGCGGGCGGCGGCCGGCGACAGCCCTGCGCGTGCAGTGTCCGATTTGGAGCGATTTCTCAGCCGCGCTCCGAACCAGGTCTGGGAACATTCGTGGGTGCGGTTTCCGCGGCGACTGTTGAGCGCGTTTGCGGAACAGGTCTTCGATCATGATCTCCGCGCCGACAAGCGGATGCCTGACGGCCCGATCCGTTGGGATACCGACAAATTTCTCTTTGTGAGCCAGGGAGAGACCTGGACGCGGGTGCCCGTGAGTTATCTGTTGAAGCTGGCACTGGCCGACGCCATCAGCACCGGCCCCCCGCTGCCGGCAGAGTTGCGCCGGCTGGGCGAACGCTTGATGGGCCATTTTCTGAACGACAATAGCTCGCCGGAAACACACTCCTTCTATGTGGTCGCGCTGCGACCCGAAACCGGCATGGGGCGCGCGATCGCCAAGGAAACCTCGAAACGGTATCTGCTCACCCAGCTCCTCGTGTGCTATGCCAACGAGCGCTTCGGACTCCGGCGGAGCGGCCAGCGGGCCCTGGTCTACTTTTCGCCGAACCCCCCGGTCCGGCTCCAGCAGCTCAACGATCTCATCTCGGATTCGTTCTATCGCGACCTGTTCATGAACCCGTGCCTCTCGGGGTGGGATCAGGGCGAGGAGAAGCATCACTACATGGCGCTCTGTCACCAAGTCCTGTCGCGGAGCCTCCTCAATACGCTTCCCAAGTTGAAGGAGGCCGGCATCATCACGAGAAACCTGGTGATCCTCCCGAACGGCTCGACGATCAGCCTGGCGAACAACGGCACACACCTGAGCCTGGGGAGCCGCACTCTGTCGAACTGTTTGCGGGACGGATCGTCGCGGTTCGACCATCGGGCCGAAAAGTACGTCGGTGATCTGGCCATCAAGATCGTGGAGCACTTCCTGCCCCTGTTCGTAAATACCTTCAGCGCGGCGCCCTATCGCCTGGATTTCCGGGATTTCCATCCTGAACGGGCCCTGGGATTTCTGCCGCACGAACTGGACTACACCCATCTGCGGATGTTGTGGCGTCGTTGGAAGAAGAAGGCCGGCCTCAAGATCTTCGGACAGCCGATCACCCCTTTGGGCCCGGTGTGGATGGATCGGTTCCTCAGCGCCGTCTTCGGGCTCCGGGGCGATCTGGTGCCGGATCGCCGGCTCATCGACTATCTCGTATCGCTCCTGAGCACGGATCAGAGTCCGGGATTGGACGGGACGCTGGGCAATGATGTGCGACTCAAGAAAGATCTGGCCGAGATGGGCGTCTTCGACGAGCACATGTCGGTCTACCTCTTGTACAAGCTCCGGTCCTTTGCGGCCATGGGGTTTTCGGGCTTCGAAGGGCGCCAGTACAGCCAGTTCGACAGCCTGATCGACGATTTCGGCGACGCCGCGACGCTGCAGGCCCTGGTGACGGCCCTGGCCTATCGGTACATCGCGGACCGGTCGGTGGCGCATCGGGATATCCCCGATGACCCGTCGACGGAGAGCGAGCGACGTCAGGTCATCTTCGCGACGGCCATCGGCATTCCGACCTTCAACGTCCGGCAGAATTCGCCCAATGCCTTCATGCTCAAGATCCTTTCCCGCGCGGGCCACACCCGATTGAGCCGGCGCTATGCCAACCACTGGCGCGTCAAGACGCTCGAGTATCGGCGCACCCTGCTCGCCATGCTCCGGGAAGAGGGTGCGGATTTGGTCGAGGCCTATGGGGCGGCGCCGCTCTTGGATCGGCTCGAAGCCAGGATCAATGATCCGGACAAGGAATCCGTGGCCGGCAAATTGACCCGCGGTATCTTGGACGAGGCGGGAGCGGCCTCCTGGACGGCCCTGTCAGGCTCGGAATTCAACCTGGCGGCGGAATCCTACTATCGCGGCACCTTGCGTCTACGCCATTTGCGAGAAGGGTTGGATCAGTTGGAAGCGGATGTGACGGCACAGGAACGCGACGTGGAGGAGGGCGCCTGGAAGCCCCTCCAATCGGCGGACCAGCGGCCGCCGAGTCGGATCGTGGCGGATTTGAAGCGGGCGGTGCTGGAAGAACGTGCGGGCGAGGGCGCGTTGCGGACGCTGATCGGCCTGACGCTGTGGAGCGTGAGCGCCGATGCGCGCGTGTGCGGGGCGGAACAGGAGCAGCAGAGTCATGAGCCCGTTGGCGCATCAGTACATTGAACGCGAGACATCGGCGGTCCGGACGGAGCGCCTCTACGCCGACCGTCTGGTGAATTTTCTCTACGGTCCGCCGCGGGAACAGGCCGCCTGGCTCTTCCGACAACTCACGTCCTCGCGAGCCTCGGAGATGCTGGCGTACCTGAACTATGATCTGGCGCTCAATCGGCGGAGCGGACGGTCGGGGCTCCCGGTGAAGGCCATCGACATCGACGTGGCCGAGTGTGTCCTCCCGCCCGAGGCGCTGAATACGCCCCGCAAGGTGTTCGAACGGCAGATTCGCTATTGGGCGGTACGGCCGATGGAAGAGGACCCGCGCGCCTTGGTCTCGCCGGCGGACGCGCGGGTGCTCTGCGGGTCGCTGCGGGAGTCCTCTCAGCTCTTTCTCAAGAACAAATTCTTCGACGTGGCGGAGCTGATCGGGCGGCACAAGACCCTCTGGTATCAGCGGTTCGCGGAGGGCGACGTGGCCATCTTCCGCCTGACCCCGGACAAGTATCACTACAACCACGTGCCGGTCTCCGGCCAGGTGCTCGACATCTACGAAGTCGACGGCGCCTACCATTCCTGCAATCCCGGCCCGGTTGTCCAGGTCGTGACGCCCTATTCGAAGAACCACCGCGTCGTGACCATCATCGATTCCGACGTGCCGGGCGGCTCGCAGGCCGGCCTGGTGGCCATGATTGAGATCGTTGCGTTGATGATCGGAGACATCGTTCAATGCTACAGCGACCGGCGCTACGAGGAGCCGCGCGACGTCCGGCCGGGGCTGATGGTGCGCAAGGGACAGCCCAAGAGTCTCTACCGGCCTGGCGGTTCGACCGATGTGCTGATCTTTCAGAAGGGGCGGGTGGATTTCTGTGAGGACCTGCTGGTGAACATGGTGCGTCCCGGGGTGCGAAGCCGGTTTTCGCAGGGCTTCGGACGTCCGCTCGCAGAGACTGATCTGAAGGTGCGTTCGACCATCGGGTGGACCAGGCCCGCATTCACCACAAGAGTGGACCATGGCAAGTAGTCTCTTCGTGCTCGGCCTCATGGCGGGCTGTATTCTTTTGTTGCGATGGGCCTGGTTCGCCTTGCCGCAAGGGGAGTGGCAAATGGTGGCGGCGCTGCCCGTCGCCCGGCGGACAGCGCACTCCTGGCAGGGCCTCAACTTGACCTATTATGGCGTCTGGACGGCCACGGCTGTCGCGTCGGCCTTTGCGATGTTCTGCATCCTCTTGGGATCGTTGGGGGTCTCGGTGGAGACCGCCGCGGTACTCGGAGCGATCTTGCTCGCCGTCTGCATTCCGGCTGCCAAGGGGTTGGCCCACGTGATCGAAGGCAAGGCCTACGTGTTCACGGTGGGAGGCGCATCATTTGTGGGATTCCTCATCGCGCCGACGGTCATTTGGGGGTGGGGTCACCCTGGGGCTGGGGGACCGGGAGGGCCGCTGCCGCTGTTGCCGACGCTGGCCGCCCTTGCGATTGCCTATGCGTTCGGAGAAGGCATCGGCCGGCTGGCCTGCATCAGCTTCGGGTGCTGTTATGGCAAACCGCTCACGATCTGCTCGCCGGTGGTGCGCCGTCTGTTCGGCACGCGGGCCTTCCGGTTTGCCTCGCCGACGCAGAAGGCCGTGTACCAAGCCGGACTGGTCGGAGAGCCGTTGGTGCCGATTCAAGGGGTCACCGCCGGGGTGTGTCTGGGCGCCGGCGTACTGGCGATCATCTTCTTCCTCGCGGGATGGTTCCACGCGGCCTTTGCAACCGCCGCGCTGGTGACGCAGTGTTGGCGTGTGGCGTCGGAATGGCTGCGGGCGGACATTCCCCATCAGTGGATGTTCTCGGTGTATCAGACCATGGCCGCCATCAACGCCCTGTATGCGCTGGCGCTGGGTGCGATGTTGCCGGCGGTGGAGTCGGCCTTGCCGGATATCGTGCTGGGATTGCAGGGACTGTGGCACCCGGCAGTGATCCTCCTGGTTGAAGCCTTGTGGGCGCTGGTCTTTCTCTATACCGGGCGCAGCATGGTCACCGCCTCCACGCTGAGTTTCGACGTCGTGAAGGATCGGATTTGAGCGCCACTATGCGATGCACAGTCCCCGGCCTCCTCGGGTGTTTGCTCGTGGCCTGCGGGTTGTTGATCGCTACGCCGGGCTCCTCCTGGGCGCAGCAAGATTCCGTTCCTCCCGGGTACCCACATTCCCTCGAGCGCGAACTGGCGCTCCAGCTTTCCCTTCGCGCTCCCGAGTCCCGGGATGTCGGGGTGCTGCTGCGTTTGGCCGAGCTGTACCTGGATCTGGGCGATGACCTGTACGCCGACGAAGGGCAGAAGCGGAAAGTCTATGAGGAGGGCGCGGCTGTCGCGAAACGGGCGATGATTTTGGACGACCGGAGCGCGCACGCGCATTTCCTGTACGCGGCGACAACCGGCAGCGTGGCCAAGTTGAAGGGGCTGACGGCAGGACCGTTGGTCATCAAGGAACTCAAGCGGCACGTCGAACGCGCGCTCGAATTGCTGCCGACCCATGCCCAGGCGCTCCAGATGATGGGCGGTCTGTTGGCGGAACTACCCTGGCTGCTCGGCGGCGATCAGGCGACGGCGGAAACCTACCTGAAGCGCGCCATCGCGGCCGATTCGAAGTTCACCAACGCGCGCCTGATCCTGGCCAAGCTCTACCTGAAGCAGGACCGGGAAGGGGAGGCGCGAGTCCAGCTCCAAGCCCTCATCGACACCGACCATCCGCACTATCCCTACGCCTGGACCACCAAGTTCAAGCCCGAAGCCGAACGGCTCCTGAAGGAACTCGATACCCCGCCGCCGAATCCCTGAGCGGAGGAGGCGAGCGCACGCTGAGGTGGAGCGGTACACCTTTGCGGCGGGGCCATGGAGGAACAACCTGTCCGCCTTCCCCGTCTGACCGAGTCCCATATCGGCGTTGAAGAAGCAGAGCAGGCACTCGTTGGGGTACACATGGTAAAGAGAGAGAGGTGGAGGCTCATGGCGCTTTGCGTCCTGGCCATCTACCTTGGATGGGTTGTCCTGGCGTCGTTGCGGGCCGACGATGCTCATCTCATCACCATAGACGGCTCCAGCACCGTGTTTCCGATCACGGAAGCGGCCGCGGAGGAGTTTCAACGCGCCCATCGGGGTCAATTCAAGGTCATCGTCGGCATTTCTGGAACCGGCGGCGGGTTCAAGAAGTTCTGCCGCGGAGAAACGGACATCCAGGATGCCTCCAGACCAATCACCGCGGAGGAGCGGGAAGTGTGTCGGCGGAATGGGATCGGGTATTATGAGCTTCCGATCGCGTATGATGCCTTGACGATCGTCGTGAGCCGGCGGAATTCCTGGGTCGATTCGATGACGATTCTGGAACTCAAGCGCGCCTGGGAACCCTCCGCGCAGGGGACGGTCTCCCGGTGGAATCAGATCCGGCCGGACTGGCCCGATGCCCCGCTCAAGTTGTTCGGAGCCGGTTCGGATTCCGGCACGTTCGATTACTTTACCAAGGTCGTCATGGGACGACCGAAAGCCAGTCGGGGCGATTACACGGCCAGCGAAGACGACAATACGCTTGTTCAGGGCATCGCGCGCGATCAATATGCGTTGGGGTATATCCCCTTCGGCTATTATGAGAGCAACCAGCACAAGATCAGAGCGGTTCCGGTCGATGCCGGTTCCGGGCCCCGCGCGCCGTCACGGCAGACCGTCGAAGCCGGAACCTATCAACCCCTGGCGCGTCCGCTGTTGATTTATGTCAACGGCACCTCTGCGAACCGGTCCGACGTGAGGACGTTTGTGGAGTCGTACCTGAGTGACGCGGCGCGCTTCGCGAGCGAGGTGAATTTCGTTCCGCTCCCGGCCGAGGTTTATGCGCTCGCCGCCGGGCACTTCCGGACGGGACGAGTCGGCACCGTCTTCAGCGCCGGATCGTCGGCAGGCGTTCCCTTGCTCGAAGTGCTTCAACGAGAGGCGGCGCTGTAAGCACGCGATGGATAGGACACGTCCGGCGCCCTCCACTCGGGATCAGAGCCCTCCTCAGGGACGCGCGGCTGATCGGGCGACGCGCCGGCCGGAGTCGGGCGAACGGATCATCGAAGCCCTGCTCCTCTTGGCAGCGCTGTCCTCCGTAGGCATTACCCTGGGGATCGTCGGGGTGCTGCTCTATGAATCCGCCGTCTTTTTCCGTCAGGTGTCGCCCCTCGACTTCTTGACCGACACGCAGTGGACTCCGCTCTTTGCCGATGCCCATTACGGCATCCTTCCGCTGCTGGCCGGCACCTTGACCACCACGGCGGTGGCTCTGGCACTGGCCTTGCCGGTGGGGACGATCACCGCGGTGTTCCTCAGCGAGTATGCGTCGGCGCGGGTCCGCGAGACGGTGAAACCGTTCCTGGAACTGCTGACGTCGGTGCCCACCGTGATCTTCGGATACTTTGCCCTGCTGGTCGTCACCCCGTGGCTGCAACACCTGTGGCCGGCGTTGCCCGGTTTCAACATGCTCAGCGCCGGATTGGTCATCGGCGTGATGATCATCCCCTACATCAGTTCGGTCAGCGAGGACGCGTTACATGCGGTGCCGGCGCACATCCGGGAGGGGTCCCTGGCGATGGGCGCTACGCGCATGCAAACGGCGGTCCGGGTCGTGGTCCCATCCGCGGTCTCCGGCATGGCTGCGGCGTATGTGTTGGGAATCTCCCGTGCCGTCGGCGAAACGATGGTCGTGGCGATTGCGGCCGGCATGCAGCCGACGTTGACCTGGAACCCGCTGGAACCGGCGGCCACCGTGACCGCCTACATCGTGCAGGTCAGCCTCGGCGACTTACCACACGGGAGCATCGGATATCAAACGATCTTCGTGGCTGGGTTCACGCTGTTCGTCGTTACGTTCCTGTTTAACGTCGCCGGGTACCTGCTCCGAACGCGGTATCACCGGAAATATTAGAGGCAGAGCCGTGTCCCACGACATCCGAATGCAGATTGCGGGAAACAAACGTCGCGATCGATGCTTCGCCGCGGCCGGCCTGGTCGCCATGGCCTTCGCGGTGCTGATCTTGCTGTTCCTGTTGATGACGCTGGGCGTGGAAGGTGGGCGGCGGCTCAGTTGGGAGTTTCTGACGTCCTACCCTTCGCGTGTGCCCAGCCGGGCGGGTATCCTGCCGGGGTGCATCGGAACCGTGCTCGTGATGCTGGTGACGGCATGGACCTCCGTTCCGCTCGGTGTCGCGGCGGCCGTGTATCTGGAGGAATACGCGCCGAAGAATTGGTTGACGGCCGCCATCGAGATCAACATCGCCAATCTGGCGGGAGTGCCGTCGATCGTGTACGGGTTGATGGCCCTGGGCCTGTTCGTCTATCAGCTTCATTTGGGGCACAGTATTCTCACGGCCGGACTCACCTTGGCCCTGTTATGCCTGCCGGTGGTCATTATCGCCACCCGCGAAGCCATCCGCACCGTCCCGCTGTCGATCCGCGAGGCGTCCTATGCGCTCGGCGCCACGAAATGGCAGACGGTTCGCGATCATGTGCTGCCGTATTCGACCGGCGGAATCCTGACCGGCGTGATCATCGCGCTCTCACGAGCCATCGGAGAGACGGCGCCGCTCATTACCGTCGGGGCCCTCTCGTTCATCGCGTTTCTCCCGACGTCTCCCGTGACGGCGGAGCCTCCCTTTCTCTCCCTGCGCTGGCTGTTGGATCCTTTCACGGTTCTTCCCATGCAGATGTTTAACTGGGTGTCGCGACCTCAAGAAGCGTTCCATCTCAACGCCGCCGGCGCGGGCTTGGTGCTCATGTCGGTGACCCTGGCGATGAACGGCCTGGCGTTTTATATCCGGTACCGGACGCGGCGGCGTATCCAATGGTAAGGGGCGGGCGATGACGACGGCTTCGGTTCCACCGGCGAAGGCGGAGATTCGGAACCTGAGTTTCTCGTTCGGCCGAACAGAGGTTTTGAAGTCGGTGTCCATGCCGATCGCCGACCGGCGGGTGACGGCGTTGATCGGCCCTTCCGGATGCGGGAAAACGACCTTTCTCCGTTGTTTGAACCGCATGCAGGATCTGCATCCGGATGTGCGGTACACAGGAGAAATCATTTTGCATCCGGAACAGATCAACATCATCGATCCGGCCATCGACCCCATCGAAGTGCGCATGCGGGTCGGGATGGTGTTCCAGAAGCCCAACCCCTTTCCCAAGTCGATCTTCGAGAACGTCGTGTACGGACTCAGGATCCGAGGCATCCGCGACCGGGCGACGTTGGACGAACGGGCCGTGCAGGCGTTGCAGGAGGCCGCCCTGTGGGAGGAGGTGAAGGACCGACTGCGCGAGCCTGCCACGTCCTTGTCGGGCGGCCAGCAGCAACGGCTCTGCATTGCGCGGGCCCTGGCGACCAAGCCGGAAATGATCCTCTTCGATGAACCCACCTCAGCCCTCGATCCTGTCGCGACGGCGAAGATCGAAGAGCTCATGACCAGCCTGAAGAACGAGGTGACCATCGTGATCGTCACGCACAATATGCAGCAGGCCGCCAGAGTGTCGGACTACACGGCATTCATGTTTCTCGGCACACTTGTTGAATTCGACCGAACTGATACAATCTTTACCAATCCGTCCAGTTCCCTGACCGAAGAGTATGTGACCGGCCGGTTCGGGTAGGACATTCCGGGAGGCGACGATGGAACGACTGCTCGATACCGAGCTGAAAAAGCTCAAGGAAAAACTGCTGGTGATGGGAGGCTCCGTCGAGTCTCAATTGGAAGACGTCCTGCGAGCGTTGACCAAGCGCGATTCCGACCTGGCCATTCGCGTCGTGGAGAACGACCTGAGGATCAACAAGTTCGACGTCGAGATCGACGAGACCTGCCTTAAGTTGCTGGCGCTGCACCAACCGACGGCGGGCGATCTGCGGTTCATCACGACGGCCATGAAAATTTCCACGGAACTCGAGCGGATGAGCGATCTGGCCGAGAACATCGCGGAGCGGGCGATCGAGCTGAACAAGGAACCCCAACTGAAGCCCTATATCGATATTCCCCGGATGGCCGATTGGACCATCCGGATGGTGAAAGAGTGCCTCGATGCGTTCGTGGAGCGCGACCCCGCCTTGGCGCGCAAAGTCTGCCGGGACGACGATTTTATCGACGATCTCACGGAACAACTGTTCCGGGAGCTGGTCTCGTTCATGCTGGAGGACCCGCGCACGATCACCCGGGCGATTCGCCTGACATTTATCGGCAAGTACTACGAGCGGATCGCCGATCACGCTACGAACATTGCCGAACTCGTCGTGTACATGGTGGAGGGCAAGATCATCCGGCACATGAGCCCGGAGCGTTCGGAGGAGGAAGGCGGCGCAGCGGCAGTGCCGTCCTAGCCCGCATCCCCCGCTTGCCTCTGTCCCGCACGGCCGGACAGATTCACGACTCCGTCCAAGAAGTAGGTGAGCCTCCCGCGCTCGAATCCCGAGTGGGTACGAGCCACAGAGCGCTCATGCTCCGTGGCTAAAGCGGCGGGAGTCGTTCGACGTACTCGGTCCAAAGGCGGTGGGCACCGCCTCCGCACACGCTTCGTACTACCGACAGGTCAGGCCCACCATGATCTTTCTAAGCAAGCTCGCATCGGCTGCCCACGGGTGTTGGAGTTGTGCGTACGTCGTGCGGGCAACCGCGCGTCCGGCAGTGAAGCAATCCGTCGAGTTTTACCCGACGCACGTGGCCCATCACGTCGAGGCCGTGCGCTACGTGCCGTTCCGCGAAGAGGTCTACGGCGCGACGTTCGACAAATTTCGCCAGGGCAAGAAGGGGACTGTGTTCTCCGGGAAGTCGCGGTCGGGATGCGGATCGAGGATATCATGAGACAAGAGGCACAACCGTAAGTTTGCCGGCAAGCGACGGCATCTTGAGGAGGGTTACCGCCGTTCGAGGTGGAATCGGCCGAGGAGCGCGTGATGGAGTTCGTGGCCGCAGACTTCAAAATTCATTTTTGGGCAGTAGATCGTGTTGGTACCGAAGTCGTAAAAGCCGAGAATGACTTCGGGACGCCGCTCGGGTTCCATCACCAAGCGGGGCGTCATCATCTGTGCGGACTTGCCTGAAAGTGGGTATGCCCTTAGCTCCGGTTCTGCTGCGGACGCCCACCCAC
>SWDL01000277.1 GCA_005116795.1 Nitrospira sp.
GACGACATAGAGGGGCGGGTCGAATGTCAACTGCCCTCGGACTCCTTTCAGCGAGCGGAAGGGATGGGCCTGGAGCGTTTCCCCCCGTTCACCCGCGTTCGGCGAGACCGATTCGCGATGATTGGAGAGAATCACGTGGAGGCGCCGATCCTGTGCTTACGCTTGGCCGTGGCGAGCACGTTGAGGAATCTGAGGTAGTCGCCGTCCTTGTGGAGGACCGCCGCGCCGCCGTTCCAGCGATTCAGGACATGGTAGGCGTGTCCGCCCACTTGTCCGCGTGGAATACGAGGCATGGGAGAAACACGGTACGCCAGCCGTGAGCAGGGAGGTAACGAAAAGTAGCCTTTCCTTTCCACGCGGTGACCTGGTAGCCGATCTGGCCTGCGGACATGGCCAGCATGTCCGGCACTAGCCGCCGTTTACGGTGAGGCCCTGGGTCCTGTCGCAAGAAGGGCGCGGGAGGTATTTGGGGACCACAGTAAACTTCAAGAACTGCGAGGAGGAAAAAAGACTGAGGACCAAGGACTGAGGACGGGAGAGGTCTTTCTCGCTACTCGATGGTGGTCGCATTCCGGGAAACATCGACGGCAAGGTCCAGCCCCGGTCCATCCCAGGGCTGGAGCCAGGGCCCCTGGTAGCAGTAGCCGCCTCTGACCGGGTCGTCGCCAAGCAGGAGCGGCGTGTCCAGGTCAAGTACATCGAATCCGCCAAGTCCCAGCACCATCGCAAACGAGCATCCCATCGCGATCCGTGCTTCCACCATCCCGCCGATCATCAGCCCCAACCCGGAGGCCCGCGCGAACTGTGCGATTTCGAGGGCCTCGACGATCCCGGTCTTCATGATCTTGATGTTGATTAAATCCGCAGCGTTCTGCTTCAAGACCTCTCGCGCATCATTCAACGACCGCACTGACTCATCGGCGGCCATGGGAATGCCGGTCAGATGACGTAGGGCCGAGAGTCCCTCCAAATCGTCCCGCACCAACGGTTGTTCTAAGAGAACGAGGCGTCCCCCGAACCGTTTCACGCCATTCGTGAACGCGAGGCATTCTTCTCTCGAATAGCCCTGGTTCCCGTCGCCGATAAAAGCGATATCGGGCAGCGCCCGATGCACGGCTTCGAGCCGTCGCACGTCGTTCTCCACGTCCTTCCCGACCTTCATCTTCAACAGGCGGAAGCCTTTCTCATGCCAGCCTCTGGCTAGTGACACCGTTTTCTCCTGATCGGAAATGGGAATGGTGATGTCGGTCTCGCGAGGTCGGACGTCGGCGCCGCCCCAGAGTGCCCAAAGCGGCATGCTCGCCGCGTGGCAGAAGGTATCAAGAATCGCTGTTTCGAGTCCGCATCGAGCAGCCGGATACCCCCCGATCATTTCGCGTAGGACGTGCGCCAGGCGAGTCCACTGGGCCACCGATTGTCCTCGAAGCGTCTTGGAGGCGTCCGTGGCGGCGCGAAGGCTGGCGGGGCGGTCCTCGCCGCCCACTTCCGGAAAGGGTGCGATCTCGCCGTACCCCTGCGCCCCGCTTTCCAGCGTCACGCGCACGAAGATATTCTCGGCCACGGCCCGCGCGCCGGTGGCGACCACAAAGGGATCGGTGATCGGCAGGTCGACCGGCCACAGGTCGATGTGGGAGATGGCAAACGAAGTCGGGGCAGGCATGGGTGAGCGCTCTCTCTCCTGAGGATCGGGCCAGGACTATAGCCTATGTCGTCTGAGCCTGCCAGTCATTCAATGGCAAGAAGCGTGGCGTGACCTGGCGCCCGTTCGTATCGGTTCGTCGCGACTGCCACCCTTGGGAGCCCCGGCAGGTTTCGAGGCGCCTGCTAGGCTTAACGAATCGACCGTGGCGGTCGTGAGGGACTGGGCAAGAGGAGGAGAGTCAGATGACAAGACGAGGTGAACACCAAGGCCGATTGCGAATCGCAAGCCTGCTTCTGGCCGTCCTGGGGGCGGCGATCCCCAGTCTGGGCCTCGCCGAGGACGGCGGGGGCGTCAGTCTCGACGAGGGGAACGCCGCGGCCATGGGGCAGGTGGCGGATCTCCTGTCCAATGGGGCGGATCTCAATGAAGGGGGCGCCGATCTGTTTCACGCAGAGGGGAGTCTCAACGGAGAGGTCAATCTGCATCAGACCCAGGTCCCGGCGAATATGGGTGAGGTGACCCCGGAGCAGCTGGGGCAGGCCTTGGAGAACCGGACGTCCTCGTCTCAGGGATCAAGTCGGGGGCAGGGAAGCCAGTCACGGTCTCGCTAGATCAGGGAAGGAAGAGCCCGTTGCTGGATAGCGCAGGTGCGCAGGCGGGTGAGAGACAGGGCGCAATTGGACAAGGAGGCTGGTCATGAGCCAGGGATCAAACGGGCGTAGGCGATGGGTGATCGGAACGTTGGCGGCCGTCATCGCGTGTGGGGGGTACGCCGGAACGGCATGGGCAGATAATGGCTGGAATGGGGACGCGTCCAACTTCGGAGAATCCAAGGGCGTGAACCAAGCCATGGAACAGTATGATCAGATGGAGCGCAACCAAGCTGCGCGCGAGGGCCAGTCACGTGAGGCGAACCAGGCCGGCTCAACGGATATCCGGGCGAGTCGCCTGGACCGCAATCGGGACGGGGTGGTGGATGTCAATGAAAAGCAGGTCTCGCGCGATCGGGTGATCCAGATTGATCAGAACCAGAGCGGGCAGGCACAGGCTGGTGACCGCCATGGCGTGGGCCACTCCAATCCCCGCCGTCACAAGTAAGCGCCGCATTCCCGGGGCCGTCGTCCTGTGAGGCGGCGGCCCCATGTGCGTGAAGCGCATCCGTTAGCCGTACCGATCGTTCTCCCACGGGAAGGCGCTGTTGGAATAGCCGCGCACTTCCCAGAATCCCTTCTCGTCCCGATCCAAAAACGAAATGGTCTTGATCCACTTCGCGCCCTTCCAGGCGTAACGCTTGGGAATCAGCATGCGCACCGGGGCCCCGTGGTCCCGGGTCAGGGGCTTGCCGTTCCAGGAGTGAACCAACAGGACATCGTCATCGGCGCAGGCGTCCAGCGGGAGGTTCGTGGTGTAGTCGTCATAGGACGAGCACAGCACACACTTCGCCGAGGAGAGCGGACATACCAGCGAGATCAGGTGCCGGAAGCTCACGCCCTCCCACTCGTTGTCGAAGGTACTCCAGGTGGTCGATCGGATTGGCCACGAAGCCGCCGATCGTCAAGCGCCACACGTCCAATGCAATCTCCGGCTTCCGTCCCAGATCCAGGACCGGCCAATTGTTCACACGGTGTTGTCCGGGAGGAAGTCGCTCCGGCTCGGGCGCTTCCTCGTCGACCTCGCGTCCACCCAGTCCGCGTTTTGTCTTGGCCCAGCTCTCTTTTGCCTTGATCAGGCGCTCGTTTTCGTCCATGGAATCTCCTCCCCGGCTACTGTAGCACGGGGCGTCCATTCGTGACGAACAGGAAGCCGGCGAGACGCCGACGCGATACGGAATAGCGTGGGCTGTCCGTGCGGATACCGAGGAGGGCTCATCATGGACCTGCCCGGGCTCAGTGCGATTCACCTGCGACGTGAACAAGCGAAGGCGCTCGCCGCACCCGCGGTTCGGGATGGACTGCCGGCGACACTGCCCTTCGGAATGGGGTCTCACAGTGGTTCTCTGCGCGTCGCCCGAGGTCTTGTCAATAGGTGTGTCAATGGAATCAGGCGGCAACCTCCTGTTGGACGACGCGGTTCTTCTGGGCTCCATCGAGATACTGCGCGCCAGCATACACGGCTGGCAACAACTCCGGCGCGTTGAGGCGCCGGAAGGGCTGCTCCGCGACTTGGAGGAGCTTCCAGATGAGGGCGGTTGCCGATTCGACCCGCTTGTACCGCTTGCCCGCCGTGGTACGCAGACGCACCGCCGCGAAGGGCGACTCCACCACGTTCGTCGTCCGGAGATGCCGCCAGTGTTCCCGCGGGAACTGGGAACACGTGATGAGCCGCTCCCAGTCATGGGCGAGCCGGTCGACGGCCTTGGGGGCGAGTGTCCGGTACCGCTGGCTGAACTGGGCACGTCATCGCTCGCACGCACTCTGCGTCTCGGCATACGGCATGGCCGTCACCAGGGTTCTTGCCTCTGGCTGGACCTTCTTCGGCATGGCATCGAGCACATTGACGATCCGGTGGTTCCCACAGCGCTGTTCCGCCGCGGTGGGCTGCTGTTCGCCCAAGGCGGCCCAGATGCCGAGATGCCCATCCGCAATGGTGCACCGCCAGGGCTTGAGCCCCCGCGTGCGGAGATCCCGCAGGACGGCCCCCCAGGACTCCTTGGATTCTCGCTGGCCACTCTCGACCGCCAGCACGACCTTGCGTCCGTCCGTCAGGGCGCCGATCATCACCAGCAGGGCCGCCTTGCTGTCCTCGAGTCCGGCCTTCCCGTACAGGCCATCCGCCCCCCCAGACACGACGTCCAGGTCGTCGAGCCGCGGCTGCTTCCAGGCCTCGTCGTCCAGCTGCCACTGGGCCTTGAGCCGCATGAGCGACGCGGGGGATAACGGCGCTGCGTCGCCCAAGAGCCCCCGAAGGGCCCACTCGAAGTCCCCCAGGGCCAGTCCGTGCAGATAGCAGCGCGGCAACAGTTCGCCGACCTGCTTGGTCCGTCGCTGGAACAGCGGCAGCACGCGACTGACGAATCGCTCGGCCAGCCCGCGGACCCGCGGCCGGCAGACCGTGATGGTGCCGATCGTCAGCGCCAACCGCCGCGGCTTGCCGGGCCCGTTCCGGTACCCGGGCGGCGCATCCACGGCCGTGCGCCGGGCCGACGTTGCCCGTCCGACCAACGCGGTCACCTCTTCCTCCAACAGCGCCTGGATGAAGCGCTGGACGTGCTCTCGGGCAAAGTCTTCTCCTCGCTCCCACAGGCGGCTTGACGACACGACGGGCTCTGTGTTCTGCTCCTGCATAGCGATGTCTCCTTTCATGGCCGGGCGTAGGCCCGGTGGGTTTGGTCACCCGAAAGGTTGCCACCGCCCTTTTCCTATTTCCACACTTTCTGACTATACCTCTCTCAAGAGCCTCCAAGAATAGGCTTGGGGACCGGTCCAAACTGTTGCTTCACGTAGGTTTCCCCAGTGATGGTCTCACCTCGCGTCTGTACCGAAATCACGTTGGAGTACCACAGGACTTTATTCAGCTTGGTGGAACCAAGAACGGTAGGATCTTGGCACTTGTAGCAGATGTAATGGGCTAGGGCCTCAAGCTTCTTCGGCACACGTCTTCGCCGCCGCCCCGTATGTACCCGTGCCATAACCCGCCTCCTGTGGCTAGGGCTATTAAAAGCCGAAAAACGAGCCGTGTAAAACGATTTCACAAATCCGAATGAAGCTCAAGAAGAAGGCTCAAAACGTGTCGCATTATAATAGTGAAGTGTGCTCAGTTGAGGCAACCCGCCGGTTTCCCCTTACCCGTCAGTCAGTTAGCTGGCCCCCCGTGTGGTTGACGCACCTCTCCCTCTAGCGTGAAGGGCAACTCTCTGTTTTAGGGTGAGTTTCAGCACAGGTTTTTTTCGCGGCAAATCCCAATGCGAGTCATTGCGGTTCCCTGCAGCGTTGTGCTAAAGAAGCCTCTCGTCGATGGCTTGGTCGGCGAGTGGTGGATGGAGAAAGGCGGCCGATGGGCTCCCGCGAAGAAGGACAGACATTCGATCGGCTTTTTACCTTAGCGGAGGCCAACAGCCTTCTGCCTCAGCTCGAAGACTGCATGGAAGCCGTTCAGCGCGGGAAAGCCATCCTCATGCGCACCAAGAAAGAGATCGCGCGAGCCAGCGCGAATGCGTCGTTCGGCGGGGGGGCTCCCTCCGGCCCGCACTACATCGGTGCGCTCGAACAGGTCGGGCGTCACCTGCACACCGTCCAGGAGATGGGGGTCCTCGTCAAGGATATCGATATCGGGCTCTGCGACTTTCCCTTCATGAAGGACGGCCGAGTCGTCTACCTTTGCTGGAAACTTGGGGAACCGGATGTCCGCTGGTGGCACGAAATCGATTCCGGCTATAGCGCACGGCAGGCGATCGACTGTTTGTAACTCTGCTCCAGTCTCTTCCCGAATTCGACTCTCATGAAATTTGTGATTTTGGGATACGATGGACCCGACGGCCAGGCCAAGCGCAAGCGGCATCGTCCCGCCCATCTCGCCAGATTAGAAGCGCTCGCCGTGAAGCATCGTGTGATTCTG